>DASROF010000188.1:0-3300 GCA_035647075.1 Vicinamibacterales bacterium
GATGGGCGTCATCGTGCTCGTCCTGGCCGCGCCGGGGTGCGGCAAGGGCAAGGGCGGTGATGGCAAGTCCGGGGAGGGCGCCAAGCCCGAGGGGAGCGCCAAGGCCGAAGGGAGCGCCAAGCCCGCCGAGACCCCGAAGCCCGCCAAGACCGGCGTCGATCTGGAGGTCACGCACTGGTGGACATCGGGCGGTGAGGCCGCGGCCGTCGCCGAGTTCGCCAAGGCATTCAACGCCACCGGCAACAAGTGGGTCGACGGCGCGATCGCCGGCTCGGGCGATGTCGCGCGCCCCGTCATGATCAGCCGCATCACGGGCGGCGATCCGATGGCAGCGACGCAGTTCAACCACGGCCGCCAGGCGGAGGAGCTCGTCCAGGCCGGCGTGATGCGCGATCTGACCGATCTCGCCACCAAGGAGAACTGGAAGGAGCTCATCCGGCCGGCGAGCCTGCTGGAGAGCTGCACGCTGAACGGCAAGATCTATTGTGTACCGGTCAACATCCATTCGCAGCAGTGGATGTGGCTTTCCAACAAGGCGTTCCAGGATGCCGGCGTGGCCGTTCCCAAGAACTGGAACGAGTTCGTCGCGGCCGCTCCGGCGCTCGAGAAGGCCGGCAAGGTTCCGCTCGCACAGGGCAGGCAGTCCTGGCAGACCACGCTCACCTTCCAGGTCCTGCTCGTGGCCATTGCTGGGCCGGATGCATACAAGAAGGTGTTCGGCGCCAAGGACAAGGCATTCGCCGCGGGGCCGGAGATGGCGAAGGTGTTCGCGGCGGCCGATCAGGCGCGCAAGCTATCGGCGAAGTCGACCGTTCAGGAGTGGAACCAGGCGACCGCCATGGTCATCAAGGGCGATGCCGGCGCCCAGATCATGGGTGACTGGGCGCAAGGCGAGTTCCGCGTGGCCGGCCAGACGGCGGGCAAGGAGTACACCTGCCTGCCGGGCCTCGGCGTGAACGAGGTCCTCCAGACCGGTGGCGACGCATTCTACTTCCCGAAGCTCAAGGACGAGGCGAAGTCGAAGGCGCAGGAGACGCTGGCTTCGGTGATGCTCTCCAAGGAGACCCAGGTCGCGTTCAACCTGAAGAAGGGCTCGCTGCCGGTTCGCGGCGACGTCGACCTGAACGCCGCCAACGACTGCATGAAGAAGGGTCTGGCGATCCTCGCGAAGGGCGCGATCATCCAGGCGCCCGATCAGCTGATGACAGCGGACTCGAACACCCAGATCAACGATCTGTTCGCCGAGTTCTTCAGCAAGCCCGAGATGTCGCCCAAGGACGCGCAGAAGCGCTTCGCCGGGCTCATCGCCACCGCCAAGTGACTCGTTCGCAACACCGTCCGCCCAGGGTCCTGCGGAACCTGAACGCCAAGATGGCGTCGATTCCGATGATCCTGACGGCGGTCGTCGTGTTCGTCGGTGGCACCGTCTGGACCGTGATCTACTCGTTCACGAGCTCCAAGCTGCTGCCGCGGCTGAACTTCGTCGGGCTCGAGCAGTACGAGCGGCTGTGGGTCACGCCGCGCTGGCTCGTTGCCATCAAGAACCTGGCGATCTACGGCGCGCTGTCGCTCACCTTCTCGCTGGTGATCGGCTTCGTGCTGGCGGCGCTCATGGACCAGAAGATCCGGTTCGAGAACACGTTCCGCACCATCTTCCTGTATCCGTTCGCGCTGTCCTTCATTGTCACCGGCCTGGTCTGGCAATGGGTCCTGAATCCGAACTTCGGGATCCAGGGCGTGGTGCGCAGCCTGGGCTGGACGAGCTTCTCGTTCGATCCGCTCTACAACTCCAGCATCGTGATCTATGGAGTCCTGATTGCAGGGCTGTGGCAAGGCACCGGGCTGATCATGTGTCTGATGCTGGCCGGCCTGCGCGGCATCGACGAAGATATCTGGAAGGCGGCGCGGCTGGACGGCATCCCGATGTGGAAGACCTACGTCTTCATCATCATCCCGATGATGCGGCCGGTGTTCATCACCACGCTGGTGATCATCGCCAGTGGCATCGTGCGGGTCTATGATCTCGTCGTCGCGCAGACCAGCGGCGGCCCGGGCATCTCCTCCGAGGTGCCTGCCAAGTACGTCTATGACTACATGTTCCTCGCCCAGAACCTCGGTCAGGGCTTCGCCGCCTCGACCATGATGCTGATCACCGTCACGATCGTGATCGTGCCCTGGGCGTATTTTCAGTTTGGAAAGAAGCGCCGTGGCTGAGATGACCTCGCTCGACACTGCTGCGAGCCGGTTCGCGTCGGTCTCGAAGCAGCTGGCCGGACCTCGGGGACCGAGGCCGCGTCCCGTGCTGTCGCGCCGCAATGTGTTTCTCTACGGCACGCTGATCGCGGTCGCGGTCTACTATCTGCTGCCGCTCTACGTCATGGTGGTGACGTCGCTGAAGGGCATGCCCGAGATTCGCCTGGGCAACATCTTCTCGCCCCCGATGGAGATCACGTTCGAGCCCTGGGTGAGGGCGTGGTCGACCGTATGCACCGGGCTCAACTGCGACGGGCTGAGCCGCGGGTTCTGGAACTCGGTGCGCATCACCGTGCCCTCGGTCGTGCTGTCGATCGCGATCGCGTCGGTGAACGGCTATGCGCTGGCCAACTGGCGATTCAAGGGGGCGAACGTGTTCTTCACGATCTTGATCGTGGGGGCGTTCATTCCCTATCAGGTGATGATCTATCCGATCGTCATCATCCTGCGAGAGATCGGCCTGTACGGCAGTCTGTGGGGGCTGGTCGTCGTGCACTCGATCTTCGGCATGCCGATCCTGACCCTGCTGTTCCGCAACTACTTCTCGTCGATTCCCGAGGAGCTGTTCCGCGCTGCGCGCGTCGACGGCGCCGGCTTCTGGGGCATCTACTTCAAGATCATGATGCCGATGTCGCTGCCGATCTTCGTGGTCGCCATCATCATCCAGGTCACGGGAATCTGGAACGACTTCCTGTTCGGCGTGATCTACACCAAGCCCGACTCCTATCCGATGACCGTCCAGCTCAATAACATCGTCAATGCGACGCAGGGTGTAAAGGAGTACAACATCAACATGGCCGCGACGATCTTGACCGGCCTGGTGCCGCTGGCCGTCTACTTTGCCTCCGGCAAGCTGTTCGTCCGCGGCATCGCGGCCGGAGCGGTGAAGGGCTGACGCCGTGGCCGGATCCGTCGTCGAGAAGCTGTTCTATCCGTTCTCGCGCGCGGCGCGGGCCGAGCGGTCCACCCGCCAAGCCGCCGAACGGGCGCAGCTCCGGCAGACCGCCAAGCAGGCCGGCATCCCGAGCGTCTCGGTCCGCGATCTGT
>DASROF010000189.1:0-9836 GCA_035647075.1 Vicinamibacterales bacterium
TCGTAGCGCCCGGGCTTGATCCCGGCGCCAAAGAGAATCACGGGTACGCGCTGGTCGTAGTCGTAGGGTGCGCCGTGCGATCCAGCCTCTGCCGCCACGCGTCCGCCGAGCGGCCAGTTCGGTTTCGTCACGATGATCAGGTCGCCGCTTCGCCCCTCGAAATTGGTGAGCGCGGCGGCTCGAACAATCGGATCCGTCGATCGCTCGGAGAGTTGATCCTTCCGCAGCACACGTTCGACGCCAGGAATGGCTGTGACCCCGCGCTCGATCGCCGTCATCACGCTCGCATCCGAGCGGATTCGATCGAACATGCCCGGTGCAAAGCGAATGAAGTCAGTCCCGGATATGACGTAACGCGTGTTCCCGGTTGGCGGACCAAAACGTGTGGTCAGGATGTCCTCGATGCGCTCGCGCACGTCCTCCTGCGCGACTCTCCCGCCGTTCCGGGTCACCGGCACGTCGGCAACGCCGTGATCGGCGGAAAGCGCCAGCACATACCGCTCGCGACCGACAGTGTCGTCGAGATACTTGATCAACCCAGCCAGCACGTCGTCCTGGCGCGCGACGGTGTCCTCGATCTCGCGGCTGGCCGGGCCGAAGGGGTGGCCGACCGTGTCGCTGGCGGAGAAGCTCACGCCGAGAAAATCCGTGGCGTCCCGACGCCCAAGCTGGAATGCGTCGCTCAGGTCCGCGGCCATGCGGCCGAGATACGCATCGCCGAACGGGCTGGCACGCCACAACCCGACCGCATCGTCGCGGCTTCCGGTTGTACCCCTGATTTCATGCGGAAACAGTCCGGTCCACGGCTGCCGGGGACGCTCGCCAATGCCCGCATCCGGGTAGCGATACGTATCCTTCGCGTCGCGAAGCATCCAGAACTTCCCGAAGTCGCTCTCGAAAGAATCGCGCGTGAGAAATGTCCGGACGGCGGGAACCTGTTCCGCGGCAAAAGCGCGCGACGTGACGAAGGAGCCGACGCCGACACCCTCCTCAAACCACGTGACCGCGTCGCCACCATGGCCCGCCAGACCAATGGCGCTGCGCGCTTTCATCGACAGCGTGACGACACGCGCGCCGGGACGCTGGCCGCGCAATTCGTCCGCAAGCGATGGCGCCATCGAGTTCCTGGCGCTCTTCCCGAGCTTCGACGCGCGTCCGTAGGTGACGACCGGCGACTGGTCATCGTCCGTGCACTCAATCAGACGCCGGGCTCCCGTGTCCCACCAGTTGTCCGCGACCATGCCGTGCGTCCGCGGGAATGTTCCCGTCGCGATGGTGAAGTGACCAGCGCACGTATCGGTATGCAGGTACGGGTACTGGGCGCGCGTGAACACGGCGCCGTCGGCCAGGAGCGTCTTGAACCCGGCCCGCCAGTGCGACGCGAACGTTGTCAGGTAATCGGCGCGGAACTGATCGAGGACAACGATGACGACGAGACGGGTTGGCTGCTGGGCGTCAGGTGCAGGCGCGAGCAGCAGGACCGCCACGATGGCGGCCAGCAGTCGAAGCATGCGTGGATGTTAGCAGGGGAACGTGACGAACCGGCTACTGAGATTCCTGTGGTTTGAGGAGCACGATATTGCCGCTGAACGAGTGGGCCGTCAGCATCGCGCCGGCGTCGCCGACCGGGCCGCGCAGGATCCTCAGTGGCGCTGGACGTCTCAGCGCCGGCCGTTGCTGCGGCAGTCTCAGCGCGAAATCAGATTGCAAATCGCCCGTCGACGTCATGGCATCAAGATCGAAACCAGGACCACCGGACGGGATCTTCACTCGGATGTTTCCGCTGTGCGTCTGGAATCGATACTGGCCGGTGCGCTGGAGCGGTCCGGCGTACTCCAGGTTGCCCCGCATCGACTGCACGAATGCCCGCTGTGCAGCGACATCCCGAAGCAGCATGTCGCCCATCACCGTGTGCAATTCGAGCATCCGGCTCCGGAGGTCGGACACGATGACATTCCCCTGCAGCGTGTCCACACTGAGCTCGTCGCCCGCCATCTTCTGCACGCGCAAAGTGCCTGAGGCAGATCGGAGGACGATGTTGGCGCTTTCTGGCAGCGTAATCACATAGTTGACGGCGACCTGGCCTGGGCCGACTGCCCGAATGGTCCGTACCTCGACATTGCCGCCGCGCTCGGCGATATCGACTCGTGTTCCATTCAACGCGAGCCGCGCTCGCGCATCGTTCAGTGCGCGCGCCTGCTTGACCACCTCGATCGTCACCTCTCGGTCGGCGTTGCCGGTGATCGTGACGTCGCCGAACCCATTCTGGAGGTCCAGCGTGCCGCCGCGTTCCAGGCGGGCCGTTCGTGTAAACGTCTCGCTTGCTTCGGCCTGACCACCGCGCTGGCCTCGTGCTGCGCCGCCGCGCCGCTGAGCGGCTGTTTCTTTCTTCTGTGCCGTCGCGTCTGCTTGTGCCTGCGCCCTCGCGGCCGCCCTCTGCTCCCGCAGTTCCTGCTGACGTGCGCGAGAGTCTTCTGGTTGCTGTGCGGCCGCCATCGACGCCCAAGCCAGGCACGTCAGCAGTACCGCAATTCCTCGGGTCCGTTTCATCGATGTATCTCCGACAGGAGACGCGCGGCGCCGTCCTGATCGCCTTTCCGCATTTCGGTGATGAGCGCCACCATCTCCTGCAGCAACGCGACCTTGCGCCGCAGCGCCGCAAAGAGGCTCTCCTGCGCCGACTCGCTCTGTGGCTCCGAGCGCAGCGCGGCGCGGCTCTCAGTAATCGCGTCATCGATCACGGTGAGGCCGGCGTTCATCGCGCCGGCTGTTTCCTGATCCAGGACATCACGGTCGGCACGCGCGACTTCTTCGAGCTGGGCGATCGCGACGGTGTAGTGCGTCTCGGGATCGGAGTCCGTGTCGGCGTCGTCGACGCGGGCGAGCTGCGTTGGCGTGGAAGTCGTGGCGGTGGGCTGCAGCAACGTTCCCACGCGCCACAAGCCGGCGACGATCATGACGGCCATCGCGGTGGCTGACAGTGGACGCCAGCCGAACCATCCGAATGGAACGCGCCGCGGCTGCGCCGCCGCCGCCGTGGCAGAAAGCTGACGCCACACGTGAGCAGGCGGAACGAGCGGTTCCAGCGAACCGGCCGCGTCGCGGATTGCGGCGAAGTCGTCCGCCAGTGCGCGGCACTGCGCACAGGTCCTGAGGTGCCGCTCCACAGCGGCGCGGTCGTCAGCCCGGACCGACTGGTCGACGTACGCGCTCAGCAACGGCTGGCACTCGTGGCAGTTCATACTCGCCCCACCTGCGCGGCACGACGGATGCCATGCGCCGAGGTTCCGCCGTTCAGGATGCCCCGCAGCTTCATCCGCGCCTTGTGCACCTGCGACTTCGAGGTGCCTTCAGAAATACCCAGCATGGTCGCGATCTCGTGGTGCTCAAACCCCTCGACGTCGTGCAGCACGAACGCGGTCCGACACCCGTCCGGCAGCTGCTCGATCGCCCGCTCCAGATCGAGCCGGTTGATGGCCGACGCCACAAGCGGCGTGGACGAGGCGGGCTCAGCCATGCCTTCCTCGTCGAGAGAATCCGTCGTTCGCGCCATCTTGCTCTGCCGCCCGCGTAGATAATCGAGGCAATGATTCACAGCCATTCGATATAGCCAGGTGCCCAGGCTGGAATCGCCGCGGAAGAGGTTCACCTTCCGGTAGGCGTTCAAGAACACTTCCTGGAGCAGATCTTCCGCCGTTTCGGCCGACGCCACCATCCGTACGATCAGCGTGTACAGCCGTCCCGCGTGAGCGCGATACAGCTGCTCGAACGCGTCCGGATCACCTTGCCCGCATCGCTGCGCCAGCTCGAGATCGGCCGCGGGCGACGACCGGGTGGCGGCGCCTCTCACGTCTTCTGTAGGGTTAGACGACGACCTGGGGAAGCGGAGTTGCCCCGGCCCGACGCCCGGAACGATGACATTTTGGCGGCATTGGGCCAGCGCACATCTGCAAAGCGCCGCACGCGGGTCATGCCGACGTCCAACCCTTCGGCCCGCAACAGCTCTCGTTTGACGTGCAGAAATGAGCCATATCCGCCAAGTCCGCCGCCGGCGGCAATCACGCGGTGACAGGGCACGCGCGGGTCGCGGCACTTCCGCATGACGGTGCCGACGGCCCGCGCAGCCCGGGGTGCTCCGGCCAGTGACGCCACGTCCCCATATGTCGCGACCCGCCCGGCCGGAATCCGCCGGACGATCGAGAGGACGCGCGCCCGAAAATCTGAAGGCATCTAAGCGTGAAGGTCCGGCTAAAGCCGGACACTACGAAACAAGGTCCGGCCAAACCTGGACACTACGAAGCGGCGAGCTCGTCGCCCTACGCGGTTACCGCCCGATGACGAACCGCACTCGAAAGGCGATGCCACCGAGGTTCGATTCACCGAATGCGTCAGCGGCGCTGCTGGCCGCGCCTTCGAACGCGTTCGGAATCGTCGTCCACTGACCTTCACCGGCGATGGCAAAGATCCGCCCCATCCGGAACTCTGCGCCTCCGAGGACGTGATATCCCTGAAACGTCTCGCTCACATCCTCGCCGGTATCCGCGAAATCAGAGGTTTCGGAATACCGATGCCATCCGATGCCGCCGCCGACGTACGGAATGACGCTGCTCGTGCTTCCGCGTGGCTGAAACCGGTATCCGACAGACACTTCGATCGGTGTGATGCCGACCTTCATGTCGATGCCGAGCGGGAATACCTCGCCGCTGTCCACGAACACGCGCTCACCGCTTTTCTGGAAGTGAGACAGTCGCGCGCTGATGAACCAGCGTTGCGGCAGGACGACTTCGACGCCGCCGCCGAAGAAGACGCCGGTCGGTGAGCCGAGCGTGGCGTCAAACGTATCGCCCGCGGCGAACCGTTCGGCGCCAAAGTCGCCGAAGCCGCGAATCGCGGTCTGTGGGCGTGGCGCAGGCCGCGCCGCGCCCGGTCGTGGGGAAGCCGGGGGTGCCGGCCGCTGCTGCGCCATCGCCGCGGAGGGATAGGCGGCTGCGGCACACACCATCGCCGACACCGCGAGGGCTTTTGTCATGCGCTCGATCATCGAATGATCCCCAGACCGCGGACCGCTGCGCGCGCATTGATCATGCCGTATCCGTACTGATCGTCGCGACCCGCTGGACCGAGGTCGGTCGCGGAGCGTTTCAACGCCGCTTCGATAGCGGCCGGCTTCGTGATCCCCTGTTGATACAGCATGGCTGCCAGACCCGAGACATGCGCTGTCGCCATCGAGGTGCCCTCGTAGTAGATGTATTCGAACACGTCGAATCGCGGCGCCTTGAAGCCGATCGGGCCATTTCCAAAGGTGTCGGTAAAATCGAAGTCGTAGGTCTGCTGCAGGATCATCCCCGGCACGCCGTTGCGCACCACGTCGCCGCCAGGCGCCATCAACTCCAACCACGAGCCGGTGGCTGAATACGTCGCGCGTACCCGGTCGCGGCCCATCGCACCAACGGACACCACGCCGTCGAACTGGGTGGCGAACTCGGCGAACCGCGGCACAGGGTTGCCGTCGAGGAAGTCATTCCCGCCGGCGATCGTGATGAATGCGCCCTTCGACACGGCATACGCGACCGCGTCGCGGACGACCGGCGCCGGCGCCCCTTCGCGCCCGATGCTCATGTTCAGAATCTTTGCGCCGTTATCGACGGCGTAGCGGATGCCGCGCGCAACGGTGTCGTCCGTGCCGAAGAAGGGGCTCTCGAAGTAGTCGTCCCAGAAGCCTTCGATCACTTTCACCGGCATCAGTTTGACGTTGAAGGCCATTCCGGCAACACCGGTGGAATTGTTTGTCAGCTGGCCGATCGTTCCGGCGACATGCGTCCCGTGCCCGTCCATGTCCACCGGCGTGCTATCGCCCCAGATGAAGTCGAACGGCGAGACGACGCGGCTCGGACCGCCGAGATCCGGCGCCGCTGCGAACGTCAGATGAACCGCACCCAGTGCCGGGAACACGACACCGTCGATGTTCTGGGGCGTCGTCTGCGTGAAATCGAAGGCCGTGTTGGTAAAGGCCATGCCGCTGTCGAGCACCGCCACGATCACTGACGATGAGGCGCCGGGGTTGATATCCCATGCGCGCTCCATGTCGATCAGCGGATAGTTCCATTGCAGCGAATAGAGAGGATCGTTGGGCTTGAAGAGCGGGTGCACACGGTACCGGGCCTGGGCATATTCGACGTCCGGCTGCGCTGATAGCCGCTGTGCGACTGCCTCCGGATCGGCGTCATCGTTCAGATTGACGATGTCGAACGGCGCGTTGGAAACCGCCGCCGATCGGCCGTCAACGGTGGCAAGGAGCGCGGCCCGAGACGCCTGAGAGGTGCCCGATCTGAACTTCACGATCAGACTCCCCGGCAGGTATCGCGCGTTTGCGCGCATGCGAGCGTAGGACAGAGGCTTCCCGACCGATCGCAGAGCCGTCCCGGGACGGAGTCCGCGGTCGATCCCGAGTCCCGACACCGCAAGAGGCGACGCAGATCGTCGTCCGGCCGTCGGCAACAAATCTTGCGCGGCGACTGTGGCGAACCACACCAGGACACCAATGAGCGCGGCCGCGCGCCCCTGTGTGCGTATGTTCATGAAGACCTCGAGAACCAGGGCGAATCAGGCAGGCGCGACCATTGTAATCGCTACATGTGCGCGAGCGGGTCGACGTTGTAGTCGGTCGGATCGACGGGCGCCTGAATCGAATCGGGCAATCCTTCGTGCGACTCCCACAGGTTCACTTCGTAGGGCCGCGAGAGCGGCGTGCGATCCGCGGCAACCACAACCTTGACGCGCGGTCGATAGGGATCGGGAGCGTAGACCTTCACGACGACGGCGATCTCACCCGTGTCCAGACGGACGAGGTTGCCCGCAGGATAGATACCGACCAGCTGCACGAAACGGCGGACGAGGTTTTGATCGAACTGCTTACCGTCGTTGCGCTGGAGAACAGTGAGAATCCGATCGGTTGGGAATGCCTGCTGATAAACGCGCTGGGAACGCATCGCGTCGTATACGTCAGAAATGCCACAGAGCATCGTTGCGACGTTGAGCCGCGACCGCGACACACCACGCGGATAGCCGCTGCCGTCTGAGCGCAGGTGATGCTCGAACGCCACGATCGGAGCCAGTGGCGGAACGTCCGGCGTTGTTCGGAGGATTTCCGCCCCGTCCACGGTGTGGCGCTTGAGAACCTCGAACTCCCGATCGGTGAGCCCATCGGGCTTGTTGAGAATCTCCGGTGGCGTCTTGACCTTGCCGATGTCGTGCATCAGCGCCGCCAGGCCGACCTGCCGCAGCGTCGTTCCCTCCATGCCCAGCCCCCGTGCCTGGCCCATGGTCAGGATGGACACGTTCACCATGTGAGTGAACGTGTAGTTGTCGTAATTCTTGAGCGCCGTCAGCGCCAGCAGCGCCGTTCGATTCTGCGCCACCGCCTGGGCCAGCGAGTCCACGATGCCGCGAGCGGCATCGGCATCGGGCTTTCCTTCGGTAGTGGCACTGTCCCACAGACGTTCAGCGATGCCCGTTGCGTCTTCGTAGAGGCGCTGGAAGGTGGCCATATCGCCGGTCGCCTCCACGCGCTGCTCGACCTGCAATTTGCCGACACGGATGTGCTTCAGCCGCGGTGTCGCCGGGGCAGAGCCGCGTTCGGAGTGGGCGACGCACTGCACGAGCTCGGTGATTTCGTCGGTCTCGACGCCGCTCTCGATGACGATTCGCTCGATACCCGCCTGCTGCAGGCGCCGCATCAGCTCGCCCATGGTGTCCGCCGCGCGCGGCACGGGCACGTCGCCGACGACAAGGTCGTCCTCGACGATGCCGATGGTGACGCTGGGGTTGGCCGCAAGCGCCACGCTGATGGTTTCGGCAAGCGCGCCAATGTTGCGTTTCACGAGGGGATGTTCGGGCGCATAGAGCTGCGCGCCGCGCAGCGCTGCGGCGAAACGACGTGCCAGCTCCTCGGCGATCTTGGCGCGGGGCGTTGTGCTCACGCGCGCTCTCGCTCCCGACGAACCACTCCGGTTCGTGCACGCGCAATCTTTCGAACGCGCCTGCTGCCGGTGCGCGATGCCTCTTCCAGCACTGCCAGCGTGTCCGGCGAGCCGATTCTCATGAGCGCTGACGCCGCAGCTTCACGCAGCCGCGTCGTTCTGGATGGTGCCCACCAGATCGATCGGTGCAACACGAATCGCAGCGTTGTCGTGGATTCCGGATGGTCGTGCAATCCGCCCAGTGCCTCGATGATTTGTAGCTGATCGGCAGTGACCGAACCAGTCGGTGCGGTGGTTCGCAGGACGTCGCACAGTAGCGGGACGGCCTTCTGATCGCGAAGCGAAATCAGCTGCTGGACGATCGCATCGCGAGACGAGCCGCCCGACGCAAGCGTGCGCTGGAGCACGGCGTAGGCAGCGTCGGTGCCGATCTGGACGATGGCGCGAACAGCGTCGCGTTGAACCTGCTGGTCCGGGTCGCTGAGGAGTGACGCCAGCTCGGGCAGTGCCTCGTCGCCGCCAAAGACGCGGAGCAGGTCGATCGCCGTCCGGCGAACGGCGGGATTCGTCGAGTTCTTCAGCTGCTCGACGGAGCTGCGGCCCACGGCGCCGAAGGCGAGGAGGATTTCGCGCAGCGCGCGGATCGCACGGCCGTTCTCTTCGATTGCCAGCGCCTCGGCCAATGGGCGCACGGCTGATGCGCCGAGCGTGTGGCAGAGGGCTGTGGCGCCGGCGACGCCACGATCGTCAACCGTGCGCAGCTGAAGGACGACGTGACGGAGTAATGGACCCGCGGAGAGCTTCTCCGCCAGCGCCGTTGCCACCGGTGCCAGCAAGCCGCGTCCTCCGGCCTGTCGCTCGCGAAGAAGCGCGGTAGCCAGCCTGGCTGCGGATTCGAAGTCGCCCAGCAGTGTCCGGCGCTCGACTTCCGCGGCAACGATGGTTGCCACGGGGTTCCATCGCACCGGGTCATCCTCGATCGTGAGGAGATCGAGCAGGAGGTCAAGGTCGTTCTCACGCAGCGCCGGCTCGGAAATCGTGTCCACCCACTGTTGAACCCGTTCGGGCGGATCATCCGAGACGCGCTCCACTTCAACGGCACGCGTTCGCGCCCCTGAGAGCTCCCGCGCGTATTCGTCGGAGACGTATTTCTTGTCAGAGTAGGACGTCAGCATGTCCGCCGCTGACTGCCACAGGTTGTCGAAGTTCGTGTCCTTGCCGAGCTCGGTCTGGCGCGCTTTTTCCTGGGCGAGCTCGATGAGCTGTTCCTTGCGTTCCGACGCCGGTACCAGTGCCTCGAACGCATGCGCGAGCCGCTCCGTCGCGCCGCGATCGGCCTCGACCGAGTTCGCGACGAATGACGCGATGGTGTCGTCGGTCATGCCATCGATGACCGACGAGGCGATCGAGGCGTCGGGACCGCCGGACTGCCGTTCGGCGAGCACGGCGAGCATCATCTCGGGCGTCAGCCGCGCCATTGACGTCGCCATCGTGTCGAGCGCGCGGTCGCCCTCGAGGCCCTGCGCGGTTGCCGCCTCCAGCGCCGTCTTCATCAGCTGCAACATCGCGGCGGCCGTTGCGCCCATCCCCGCGCCAGTCGCAGCCGGCGACGCCTGGAGACGCGCCAGCAGCTCGCCGAAGCGATCCGGGTCGCTGACAGCCGCGACCAGCGCCGCCAGGGCCGGTTCGTCCATGACGAACGACTCACCCTGCAGGCAGAAGGCGATGATGCGATCCCACGCGGCCTCATCGCCGCCCGCACGTTCCCGGAGGACTTCGGCGTAATCGATCTCGCGGATATCGAGGTGGGCACGGCCGGATGCCGCCCACGCCTTGGACACCCCTCCGTCGTGAATG
>DASROF010000190.1:0-14465 GCA_035647075.1 Vicinamibacterales bacterium
AGCTCGGAGAAGTCTGCTCTGAGCTCGCCGAATTCTGTTTTGAGCTCGCCGAATTCTCCTCTGAGTTCGGCGAAATCCGTCTTGAGTGCCAGCACGTCTGTCTTCGTGGCCAGATCCATTCGGGCCTCAGTTCCAAGCACGGCGCGTGCGGCGTGCTGCGCAAGTTGCTCGTCAACGCCTGCTTTGCGCAGAGCGTCGTACAGCTCCGCAACCATCGTGCTCATCTCATCACCTCCAGTATAGCGCCCGGCTCTGTGGTCTCGAGGCGATGACACGCGCGAATCGTGCCGCGCGGAATGTGGCCAGGAATCGCCGAATGGTCGTCTGCGGGGCGCAGAACGCTCGTATATCCAGCGACCCGAATCGATCGGATTCTGCGTACTAGTCGAGTGCTTGCCCGCTGCGATCAGGGAGCGTAAAGACCAGAACAGCGGCCAGCAGGAAGAACGCTGACGTGACGCCGAGAGCCAGGCCGATCCCGACGCCCGGCAGAGTGGCCACCGCTCCGATCGTGTAGGGCGCGATCGCGCCGGCCATGCGGCCGATGTTGTAACTCGTGCCCTGCCCGGTAGCGCGGATCCGCGTCGGAAACAGCTCCGCGACAAAGCCGCCGAACATGCTGAAGTGGCCGCTGGCGAAATATCCGAGGAGCGGGCCAGCCACCATGAGCACCAGCGGGCTTCGCGCAAACTGACCGTACACGGGAGCGAGCACCGCTGCGCCGATCATGAACAGCACGAACGCGGCTCGTCGTCCGATCCGGTCGGCGATGAATCCGAATGTCAGGTAGCCGGCGTAGGCGCCAAGCTGCACAGGGATCAGCCATCCGAGCGAGCGGACGACATCCAGCCCCGCGCCACCAGCGGAGATGGGACGGCCGAGGAATCCTGGCAGCCACGTGAAGACACCCCAGTAGCCGAACTGCACGGCGCCACCAAGCAGAATGATCAGCAGCGTGCGGCCGATCAGCGCACGACCGAAGATCTCGCGGAACGGATTCTGGGCGTCGCGCGCCGCCGCGCGTCCGGCGGTCCATTTCTCGGGCTCCCGGACATGGCGTCGAATCCAGAGGGCAAAAAGCGCCGGAAGGAGGCCGAGCGTGAACAGCAGGCGCCAGCTGTCCTGCCCCAGCGGGGCGAAGCCGAGGATGACCTGCGCCGCCAGCAGCGCCAGGATGTAGCCCAGCGCCCAGCCGGACTGCATGATGCTGATCGCCTTGTTGCGGTGCTCCGGCGGCCACGTCTCGCTGACGAGCACCGCTCCTGACGCCCACTCGCCGCCCATGCCCAGACCGAGCAGCGCGCGCCACAACATCAACTGCCAGACGCTTTGCGAGCTTGCCGCGCCGAGCGACGCGATGGAGAACAGCGCTATCGTGCCCATCAGCGCGCGGGTTCGACCGAAGCGATCGGCGACGTAGCCGAAGGTGAGTCCGCCCACGCCCGACATCACGAGCGCGACGGTGGCCAGCAGTCCGGCCATCGCGTCGTTGAAGCCGAAGTAGCCTCGCAGCTGATTGAGCGCGACGACATAGAGCATGAAGTCCATGGCGTCGAGCATCCAGCCGACCTTGGCCGCTGCCAGCGCCTGCCACTGCTCGCGTGTGATCGTCCGGTACCACGGGACCGATGCGCTGGTCGCCGTGGAAATCGCGCCTGGGCTCAAGGGATGCTCCTACTACGAACCAGCCAACGATCCAACTTTCAACTGACTCGCGTGAGGATATACGATCCGTCCGCCGCGGCTGCCTTCGGCGGAACGCGCGGCAAGCACAA
Source organism: Vicinamibacterales bacterium (assembly GCA_035647075.1). Classification (GTDB taxonomy): domain Bacteria; phylum Acidobacteriota; class Vicinamibacteria; order Vicinamibacterales; family UBA2999; genus Gp6-AA40. Next base: position 1,776 of record DASROF010000190.1, read on the forward strand.
GGAGACTTCGATGTCCGTAGACGTAGGCGCCAAGGCGCCAGACTTCACCCTTCACAATCAGGATCGCCAGGACGTGACGCTCAGCGAAGAGTTGAAGAAGGGCCCCGTGGTCCTCGCATTCTTCCCGGCCGCCTTCAGCGGTACGTGCCATCAGGAGATGTGCACGTTTCGAGATTCGACAACCGATCTGAATAAGGTCAATGCCCAGGTGCTCGGTGTCAGCACCGACACGTTCTTTGCGCTGAAGGCGTGGGGCGATTCACTGAAACTGAATTTTCCGCTGCTCAGCGACTACAACAAGGACATCATCAGGAAGTACGGGGTGCTCAATCCCGACATGATTGGCATGAAAGACATCGCCAAGCGCGCGGTCTTCGTCATCGATCGCAACGGTGTCGTGCGCCATCGCGAAGTTCTGGAGGATGCCCGGAATGAGCCGAACTACGATGCCGTAAAGAAGACGCTGGCGTCGATTTAGAATTCAATTCCCAACTTCCAATTCCCAGCTTCCAAAAGAATCCGAAATTCTTTTTGGAAGTCGGTAGTTGGAAGTTGGGAGTTTTGCTAGACTCCTTTCTCGCTCCTTCATTCCATGCCCGATACTGCTGTTCTAGCCGCCGAGCGTACGCTTCCACACAATCTCGAAGCGGAGCGCTCGGTGCTCGGCGCCATCCTTGTCCACAACGACGCGTTCAATCTCGCGGCGCAGGTCATCGACAGCGGTGACTTCTACCGCGACGCACACCGGCGCATCTTCGACAAGATGGTTCAGCTCAACGAGCGGAACCAGGCGATCGATTTCGTCACGCTGAAAGAAGAGCTGTCGCGTGCTGGCGAGATCGACGAAGTGGGCGGACCCGCATACGTGGCATCACTGGCCGATGGTGTGCCGCGCGCCACGAACGTCGAGTACTACGCGCGGATCGTCAAGGAAAAGGCCACCCTTCGCAATCTGATCTTCGCGGCGAACAAGATTCTCACCAACGCTTACGAGGCCGATCAGGAATCCGACCTGATTCTCGACGAGGCGGAGAGCTCGATCTTTGCCGTTGCGGACGACCGCCTGAAGGCCGGGTTCGTCCCGATGCGCGAGCTGGTGAAGGAGAGCTTCCCCAAGATCGAGCAGCTCTTCGAGCAGAAACGGCTGATTACCGGCGTGCCGACCGGCTTCGTGGACCTCGACGAGATGACGCGCGGCTTTCAGCCCGGCGATCTCATCATCGTGGCCGCCCGCCCGTCGATGGGGAAGACCAGCCTTGTGCTCAACATCGCCCAGCACGTGGCCGTGCAGCCCGATCACACGGTGGGCTTCTTCAGCCTGGAAATGTCGAAGGAGTCGCTCTTTCTGCGCCTCCTCACGTCCGAGGCGCAGATCGACAGCCATCGGCTGATGAGCGGTGCGATCGGTCAGAAGGACTACGGACGGATCTCACATGCGCTTGAGACGCTCAGTGCGATGCGGCTGTTCATCGACGACACCGCGAACATCAGCGTGCTCGAGATGCGCGCCAAATCTCGCCGTCTCCAGTCGGAACATCGACTCAGCCTGCTGGTGGTCGATTACATCCAGCTGATGAGCGGCCGCGGCCGCTTCGAGAACCGGACGCTCGAGCTCGCCTCGATTTCCCGATCGCTGAAGGGGCTCGCCAAAGAGCTGTCTGTCCCGATCGTCGTCTTGTCGCAGTTGAGCCGCGCTCCCGAGTCGCGCTCGGATCATCGTCCGCAGCTCTCGGATCTGCGCGAGTCAGGGGCGCTGGAGCAGGACGCCGACGTCGTCGCCCTGATCTATCGAGAGGACGCGTACAACCGCGATCCGAATAACCCGGACGCCGGGACGGCGGAGCTCATCCTCGCGAAACAGCGGAATGGCCCGACCGGCGTGGTGCGTCTCGCGTTCCTGCGCGAGCAGACTCGGTTTGCCAATCTCGCGGCTGGCGGATAGTGATTCGGAGCACCATCGCGCGCGTCGACTTGAACGCGCTGCGCCATAACTTCGCCGCCATTCGGCAGTACCTCGCGTCAGAACCGGCACGAACACAGCCGCGCATCATTGCCGTCGTCAAGGCGAACGCGTACGGACATGGTGCGGAGCGTGTCGCCCTCGCGCTCGAGCAGGCCGGGGCCGACCTGCTGGCGTGTGCGGATATCGAGGAAGGCATCGTGCTGCGCCAGGCCGGCGTGCGCGTGCCCGTGCTCGTTTTCGGCGCACTGAGCGTCAGCGATCTCGACGGGCTGTTCGAGTACTCGTTGACGCCGTCGATCTCCTCGCCCGGCGCGGCACGTGCGGTTCACACTGCGGCGGTGAAGCGTCGCGCGACGATCAGGTATCACCTGAAGATCGATACCGGCATGAACCGGCTCGGTTTCCGCCACGACAATCTTCGACGGACGCTGCCCGAGGTGCTCGCGAGCGATCATCTGCGTCTCGAAGGAGTGTTTACGCACTTCGCCTCGGCGGACGAACCACAAAGTCCTGTGTTCAATACGCAGCGTGAGCGGTTCGACGCGGCGTGCGACGTAGTCTCCGGCTTCCTTGGCGCGCCGAAGCTCGGAACGAGCGAAGGCGACCGCCGAACCCAGGGTCCGCCTGAAGGCGGACACTACATTCGGCATGCGTCAAACAGCGCTGCGCTGCTGCGCGACTCCCGTGTCTGGTACGACGCCGTGCGGCCCGGTCTGCTGCTGTACGGCATCGTTCCGCCCCCGCTGGCATCGACGATTCCATTGCAGCCGGTGATGTCGCTGACGAGCCGCGTCGTCGCCGTGAAGGGGGTGCGACCGGGCGAGGGTGTTGGCTACGGCTGGAAGTTCGATGCTGAGACGCCACGGACGATTGCCGTTGTTCCCGCAGGGTACGCCGATGGTCTTGACACGCGCTTGTGCGGCCGCGGCCACGTGCTGATCCGCGGCCGGCGTGTTCCGATCGTCGGCGCCGTGTCCATGGACATGATCACGGTCGACGTGACCGAGGTCGGCGAGGTGCAGCCGGGTGATGAAGTGGTTCTGCTCGGACGGCAGGGCGATGAGAGCTGGCAGCACATCGACGCGCGAGAAGTTGCTGCCGCAATCGGCACGATCCCGTGGGAGATCGTCTGCCGGCTCGGCACACGAATCGAGAGGTACTACGACTAGCCTGACCTGTTCTGTCACCCTTATCCCTGAAAATGGACCCTGTGCCTGATTCCTTGACCAGCCCTTGGGCCTTCGGCCTTGGCCCTTGGGCCTTCCGCAAATGAAGGCGCCGAAGGCGGTCTTCGTCTGCCAGGAATGCGGTGCGCAGTCCCCGAAGTGGCTGGGGCGCTGCACGGAATGCGGCGCCTGGAATTCGCTCGTTGAAGAGTCCACCCCCGCGCCTTCCGGCGCTCCGGTGGACAGGCGCGATAACCGGTACGCGCAATTCGGCTCGAACTCCAACGCGAAGCTCTACGCGGAAGTCGAAGACACTCACGCCGCAAGACTCTCCACCGGCATCGGCGAGTTCGATCGCGTGCTCGGTGGCGGCGTCGTGCCGGGTTCGCTCGTTCTGCTCGGTGGCGAGCCGGGCATCGGCAAGTCCACGTTGCTGCTGCAGGCGGCGGGGCACTTCGCGCGCGAGGTCGGTCCGGTGCTCTATGCCTCCGGCGAAGAATCCGAGCACCAGATCAAGAGCCGCGGCGACCGCCTCGGGATCGGCGCGGCGCCGCTGTATCTCCTGTCCGAGACCTGCATCGAACGGATCCTTGAAGAGATCGCGCGGCTCAAGCCGGCGCTGGTCGTCATCGACTCAATCCAGACCGTGTTCTCAATCAAGTTCCAGTCGGCGCCGGGCAGCATCGGACAGGTCCGCGAGGCGGCCACGCAGTTTCTCTTCGCGGCGAAGGGGCAGAACATTCCGACCGTGCTCGTGGGCCACGTCACGAAGGACGGCAGCCTCGCCGGCCCGAAAGTGCTCGAACACGTTGTCGACACCGTCCTCTACTTCGAAGGCGAACGACATCACTCGCATCGCGTGGTCCGCGCCGTCAAGAACCGCTTCGGCGCGGTCAGCGAGCTGGGAGTGTTCGAAATGACCGGTGCGGGCCTGCGTCCGGTCGCCAATCCGTCGAAGCTGTTCCTCTCCGAGCGCGCGAGCGGAACACCGGGCTCGGCCGTGCTGTGCTGCGTCGAAGGGTCGCGTCCGATCCTGGTGGAAGTGCAGGCGCTCGTCAGTACCAGCACGTACGGCAATGCGCGGCGCATGGCGATCGGGATCGATCAGAACCGGCTGTCGTTGCTGCTTGCAGTCCTGGAAAAACGCGCCGGGCTCAGCCTGGTCGGCGACGATGTTTACGTCAACATCGCCGGCGGCATGTCTGTGGACGAGCCGGCGGCCGATTTGAGTGTGGCCGCCGCGGTAGCCTCGAGCGTCCGCAACCGGAGCCTGGCGCCGGCCACGGCCATGTTTGGTGAAATCGGGTTGAGCGGCGAGATCCGCGGCATTCCTCAGGCCCCCCTCCGCATCCGTGAGGCCGTCCAAATGGGTTTCACGCGCGTCGTAATGCCAGCCGCAAACCTCGACCCCGAGGACGGCAGCGCAGGCGGCGCGGAACTGGTCGGCGTGCGAACCGTCGGGGAAGCGCTTGACGCGCTGATTTAGAAGGCCTAACGTTCACCCATTCATAGCGCTGCGTGGGTTCCCTGAGGTTTATGCATGGCCTGGTTCCTGTTCGCCCGTCTTCTTTTTGTTGCCGCCGTCGGATACTCGGCGCATCAGCTTGAGCCGCTGCTCGGCGGACCGATCGTCAATACAGTCTTCGGCGTAGTACTTGGGCTGGCGATCGTCGGGTTTGAGATCCGCCTCCGCCACAGTTCCGTCCCGCACATGCTCGGCGCGCTGATCGGTGGCGGGATCGGGCTGGGTGCCGCGAAGACGATCGGAACGGCCCTCTACTGGGCCAACCTCGACAACGGACGCGTGGTCTTCCTCCACAGCATCATCCTGCTCGCGCTGCCCTACCTGGGACTCGTCATCGGCGCCCGCAAAGGGGACTGGCTGAAACCGGAGAACATCATCAGCCTGTTCAGGAACGCGGGCCCGCGCAAGCGCTACAAGGTCCTCGACACCAGCGTCATCATCGACGGCCGCATTGCCGACATCTGCGAAACCGGCTTCATGGACGGCACGCTGGTGATCCCGCAGTTCGTGCTCAAGGAACTGCAGCTCGTCGCGGACTCGTCGGATTCGATGAAACGGAACCGCGGCCGCCGCGGCCTCGACATCCTGCAGAAGATTCAGAAGATGTCCGGCGTGGAGGTGATGATCTCCGACGTGGACTTCCCGGACGTCCGCGAGGTCGATTTGAAGCTGATCGAGCTGGCGAGAACGCTACAGGGAAAGATCGTCACCAACGACTTCAATCTCAACAAGGTGTCGCAGCTGCGCGGCGTTGAAGTGCTGAACATCAACGAGCTCGCCAACTCGCTCAAGCCCGTGGTGCTGCCCGGCGAGATCATGAAGGTGTTCATCCTCAAGGAAGGCAAGGAATACAACCAGGGCGTCGCCTATCTGGACGACGGCACCATGGTCGTCGTCGACAACGCGCGGAAGATGATCGGCCGCACGATCGACGTTGTGGTGACCAGCGTGCTGCAGACGACCGCGGGCAAGATGATCTTTGGCCGCTTCATCGACGCCGCGATGGCCGCGCAGGCAGCGCCGGCGCCCGGACCAGCAGCCATCGTGCCGGCAGACGGCGAGATGAATCGACGGCAGAGGCCGCAAATACCTCCGTCCGCCGCTGCGGCGGGAAAGTAAGCGGCGGACGCGTAATGCAAGATTCAAGATTCAAAATGCAAACATTGCGCGAACTACAATCATTTTGCATGTTGCATTTTGCATTTTGAATTACAGACTCCCTCCTCTCCACTGGTGGCGGACGGTGTTCTACCTGATTCCTGCCATCGCTCTGTACACGATCGTCCTCGGCACGCTGTCGCTGACCTCGAGTCTGTTCCAGAAGACCGGATACTTTGCTCACTGGTGTGCGCGGACGTGGTCGCGGCTGATTCTCGCGACCACGGGCGTCCGCGTGGACGTCGTCGGCCTCGAGAAACTGGAACGCGGCAAGACGTACGTGTTCGTCTCGAATCACCAGAGCATCTACGACATTCCGATCCTGTTCTGGTCGCTGCCGTATCAGCTGCGTATCATCGCCAAGGAATCGCTCGGCAGTGTTCCCTTCCTCGGCTGGCACCTTCGCCGCACGGGCCACATGCTGGTGGACCGCAGCCGTCCGGACCGGTCAAAGATTTTTGACTGGGCATCCCGCCTGACATCGAACGGCCTCTCGCTGATCGTGTTTCCCGAGGGCACGCGCAGCCGAGATGGTCGCGTCGCGCGGTTCAAGGGCGGCAGTTTCCTTCTCGCGCTGCAGGCTGGGCTGCCGGTGGTGCCAATCTCGGTGGTCGGCAGCCGGCACGTGATGTTGAAGGGCCGGCTCGCGACGTATCCCGGCGACGTGAAGCTCGTCGTCCACGAGCCGATTGACACCGCGGCGCTCGCGGACGCCGACAGGCGCGAGTTCGCCGAACACGTCCGTCAGATCATCGCGCCAGTCGCAGAGTCCGACGTCAGTGGGGCGTCTCCGGATCACGCCCCGAGCAATGCCGTTGAAGCTCTTCGTCGCGCCTGATCTCCAGACGATCGTTCGCGCGGGCGTCCTCTGGCTGGAGGGCGCGACCGTCGTGGATCGTGAGCCTCGTCTCAACGCACCGCTCGCCGCCGCCGAAGCCGCGGTGCGAACCAACCCTCCCGTCGAAGTCACCGCGGTGCGGACGATGTACAAGCGCGTTGGCCTCGATCCGACCAAGACGCGACCCTCGTCCGAGGCGCTGCTGCGTCGCGTGCGCAAGGGCGATACGCTGCCGCGCATCAACAGCATGGTGGACATCTGCAACTGGTGCTCGCTCGAGTTCCAGTTGCCGTACGGGCTCTACGACGCCGCCCGAATCGATGGCGACGTCGAACTCCGGATGGGGCGTCTCGGCGAATCCTACCCGGGCATACGAAAGGACGATGTGCACGTCGAGGGGCGCATTACCCTCGCCGATCGGACAGGTCCGTTCGGCAACCCGACTTCAGACTCCGCTCGGACGATGGTCACGACGGCGACGACTCGTGCGTTGCTGGTGGTCTTCGCGCCGCGTGACGTCGATGAGCGACGGCTGAATACGGTGATGGCAACCACATCCACGCGCATGACCGATTACACGGGCTGCATCGAGACCGCGCGCGTGATTTCGTAGAGCTCGTTCTGCGCGGCCGGTCGAGCTGGGTTCGGGAGACTCGGCAGGTTTCCTGCACTCGAGTTGTCCCATGAGAGCTCGAGTGTTCCGGCCAGCTGGTGCGTGTCTGCTTTTCGTCCTTGCCCTCGTCACTGCATCCTGCGGCGGCCGCACGCTTCGCACGACGCCCGATCCCTCCGGCCAGGCCGACATCGCGCAGCTCTGGACCGAGCCAGACGATCTTGAAACTCGCGATCTGCTGACCGGTCCGTCGGCACGCGTATCCAGACCGGATCCCGCACAGTTCACCTTCATCAAGGCCGACGCGACCGGCTTCAGTCAGGGATACGACGTTCGCGATCACAACGGCATTGAGTGGAGCGTGAAGGTGGGTCCCGAAGCGCAGACCGAGGTGGTCGCCTCGCGGATTCTGTGGGCGATCGGGTTTCACCAGGTACCGACGTACTACCTGACCGACTGGACTATGGAAGGCGGGCCCGGCGGACATCCAGGCCCGGGGCGCTTTCGACCCGAACTCCCGAACGCGAAGGTGGTCGGCGAATGGGCCTGGAGTGAGAATCCGTTTGCGCACACCCGGCCGTTCAAGAGTCTCGTCGTGGCCAATCTGATCATCAACAACTGGGACTGGAAGACGTCGAACAACAAGATCTACGACATCACGAATCCTGATGGGACAGGCGAGCGGCGCTACATCGTGCGCGATCTGGGCGCCTCGTTTGGCAAGTCGGATGCGCCGCCGATCGCCCGGCTGCTGGGCGCGCGCATCGCGCAGGGCAACCGCAACAACCTCGAGGACTTCGAAAAGCAGGGTTTCATCAAGAGCGCCGCTGGGGGCAAGGTCAGATTCGAGTACGGTGGCATTCACCAGCACATCACCGACGTGCTGACGGCCGACGATGTCGTGTGGACGTGCCGGCTGCTGGCGCGGCTGTCCGATGAACAGTGGAACGCCGCATTCACCGCGGCCGGCTATCCACCGGATCAGGCGGCGAGGTTCATCGCCAAACTGAAATCAAAGATCGCCGAAGGGCTGGCGCTCGAGAAGTAGCGGCCGTCGTCGAGGGTCTGCAATGTAAGATCGACTCTCTGACGCGACACGTCTCAGCGATCATCGCGGCCGGCGGACGCGGCCTGCGTTTCGGGTCCGATCGGCCGAAGCAGCTGGCGACTCTCGCCGGCCGCCCGATCCTCCAACGCAGCGTCGAGGCCTTTATCGACTCCGATGTGATTACCGAGATCGTCGTGGCGCTGCCTCCGGATCTCGCTGCCGAACCGCCTGCGTACTTGAACCGTACGTCCAAGCCGTTGACGATCGTTGAAGGCGGCGGTCGCCGGCAGGATTCCGTGCGGTATGCGTTCGATCGGGTCAGCCGGCACGCGCAGGTGATCGTGATTCACGATGCCGCCAGGCCGCTGGTCACCGATGCCGTGATTCGTCGGACCGTAGACGCAGCGTTCGACACCGGAGCCGCCATTGCAGCGCTCCGCGCCAGTGATACGGTCAAGCGCGCAAACACGGAAGGACGCATTGTCGAGACGCTGCCGCGCGATGAAATCTATCTGGCGCAGACGCCGCAGGCATTCCGCGTCGATGTGCTGCGCGATGCCCTGACGATTCCCGGAGACGCGACCGACGAAGCGGCGCTTGCCGAACAAGCCGGGCACGCCGTGCAGCTCGTCGACGGCGATCCGCGGAATCTGAAGATCACGACGCCTGACGATCTGGCGCTGGCCGAGCGGCTGCTCGGCGCCTCAGCTGCGGTGCCGGCGATTCGCATTGGCAATGGCTACGACCTGCATCGCCTTGTCGACGGCCGGCCGTTGATTCTGGGCGGTGTCACAATCCCGTTCGAGAAGGGCCTGATGGGTCACTCGGACGCCGACGTGATTTGCCACGCTGTCACCGACGCGGTTCTTGGCGCCGCGGGCGCCGGCGATATCGGCCGGCATTTTCCGGATACCGACGCCGCCTGGAAGGAGGCGAACAGCATCGATCTGCTGCGTCGTGCCGTTGCGATCGTCGGCGCTGCGGGCTTTACCGTGATCAATGTCGACGTGGTCGTCATCGCGCAGCGGCCGAAGCTGGCGCCGCACGTCGAGGCCATTCGCGCGCGCGTGGCCGACGCAATCGGCTGCGAGCCGTCCCAGATCAGTGTGAAGGGCAAGACCAACGAAGGCGTGGACTCCATCGGGGCCGGCGAATCGATTGCCGCCCACGCTGTCGCGTTGCTCGTCAGATCCCGGACGCCGGTGGGTGAACGGCCGTGATGCGTCTCCGGTTCGCGCCCAGTCCGACAGGTCAGCTGCACGTCGGCAATGCCCGCACGGCTCTCTTCAACTGGCTTCTCGCCGCAGGGCAGGGCGGGACGTTCATCCTCCGCATCGAGGACACCGATCTGGAGCGGTCCTCGAGGGAATCGGAGCAGGCGATCCTGGAGGACCTGCGCTGGATGGGGCTCGATTGGACCGAAGGGATCGAAGCTGGCGGCGATCACGGTCCATATCGTCAGACCGAACGGCTGCACATGTATCGCGCCTACGCCGTGGAGTTACTGTCATCGGGCGCCGCGTATCACTGCTTCTGTTCCGCTGAGCAGCTCGAGGCTGATCGCCAGGCCGCCCTTGCTGCCGGACGCCCTCCAAAGTACGCCGGCCGTTGCCGGAGCCTGTCGCGCGACGAGGCCAGGCGCCGGATCGACGGTGGCGAGAAGGCGGTCATCCGCTTCCGCGTGCCCGAGGGTCATCGCGACATCGTGTTCAACGATCTCGTTCGTGGCGAAGTGCGCTTCAGCACCGAGGTCATCGGCGATCCGGTCCTCGTGCGCTCAGACGGCATTCCCGCCTACAACTACGCGGTTGTGATCGACGATGCGCTGATGGAGATCACGCATGTGATTCGCGGCGAAGACCACATCTCGAATACGCCGCGACAGTTGTTGCTGTACGAGGCGTTCGGATGGCGGCCGCCGATCTTTGCGCACGTGTCGCTGGTGATGGGGCCTGACCACAGTCCGTTGTCGAAGCGCCATGGAGCAACTTCGGTTGCGGAGTTCCGGGCGCGGGGGTATCTGCCGGAGGCGCTGACCAATTACCTGGCGTTGATCGGCTGGTCGCCGGGCGCGGACGAAGAGGTACTCCCGATCAGTGAGCTCGCCACGCGGTTCCGTATCGAGGATGTCGGGCACAGCGCGGGAGTGTTCGACGTCGAGAAGCTGGCGTGGGTGAATCGCCACTATTTGAAAGCGGCGGCGCCGGCGCGGCTCGCCCAGTTAGCCATTCCCTATCTGCGTCAGGCCGGCTGGGTGTCTGAGCTCATGGACCGGGACCTGACGTATCTCGAGAGCGTCATACCCATTGCGGCTGCTTCGGTTGACCGCCTCGAACAGATCCCGGCGCGTCTTTCCTTTCTGTTCGACTACTCCGCGGACCGTTCGCTGCAGAACGGGTCGATCGCACAGGAAGCACACGAGTCGGCTGCGGTTATCGAATCGCTGGCGCGCGAACTGGAGACGTCGGCCCCGCTGCTCGACCGTGATGCGTTTCGGGCGATGGCGAAGCGCGTCCAGCAGAGCAGCGGCGCGAAAGGTAAAGCGTTGTTTCATCCGATCCGTCTCGCACTGACGGGCGAGGCGGAGGGGATCGAGCTCGATATCGCGGTCCCGGCCATCGAGCGGGGAGCGCAACTGAGTCAGTCAGGAATCCGGCGCATTGTGAGCGCGGGTAAACGCGCCGCAGAGTTCGCGGCCGCGCTGCGCAGTCGCTAGATTGATGATCGTCTACGGCATCAATCCCGTGCTGGAAGCGTTGCGAGCCGGACGCGTGACGGCCCTTCGCGTCGGTCAGCGGACCGGCGGGCGCATTCAGGAGCTGCAGGTGCTGGCGGCCGAGCATGGCGTGAAGGTCCAGCGCGTCGACAGCGCGTTGCTCGATCGCCTGGCCCGCGGCGGGGTTCATCAAGGGGTTGTGGCCGACGTTCAAGAGCCGTCGAGGCATTACAGCGTCGAGGAACTGGTGCGCGGCGCTGGTCCAGCGCTGATCGTCGTGCTCGACGGCATTGAAGACCCGCACAATGTCGGCGCGATTCTTCGCACTGCTGATGCAGCCGGCGTTGACGGCGTGATCGTTCAAAACAGACGCACCGCTGCGCTGGGTGGTGCCGCAGCGAAGGCGTCAGCGGGCGCAGTGGCTCACGTGAAGATCGCGCACGTGGTCAACATCGCGCGCGCGATCGATGAGCTCAAAGACATTGGCGTCTGGAGTGTCGGCCTCGCCGACGATGCGGACACGATGTACGACGCGATCGATTTCTCCGTTCCATCAGCGATTGTGGTGGGTGCGGAGGGCAGTGGGTTGCGGCGGCTTGTTCGGGAGAAGTGCGATTTCACCGCGCGCATTCCGATGCGCGGCCATGTTTCCAGCTTGAACGTATCCGTCGCGACCGGGATTGTGCTGTTTGAGGCCGTCAGGCAGCGCGCCGGGGGTCTCGCAGGCGCGGGATCGGGCGCAGAATCTGACGAAGTCCCGTAAATAGCTGAGGTAATTGTTCTTATTCGATTTGGGCGAAATTTCGACTTAACGAGACGCGCGGGAGGTTGACGTTGCCTGCGTGGCACGGGAAGTGCTATTATTCGCTCTTTGTCTGGCTGGCGTAGCTCAGTCCGGTAGAGCGCCTGATTTGTAATCAGGTGGTCGGGGGTTCAAATCCCTCCGCCAGCTCCATCGGAGCGCCCAGCCGCAGGGACGACGAACAACCACGATTCCATGACATTACTACCGGTGTCCACGCGAAACGCGTGAACGCCGGAGGCACGGCAAGAGAAATAGAGATTTTCGGGGAGGTGGCGGAGCGGTCAATCGCAGCAGGCTGTAAACCTGCCGCCCTTGTGGCTACGGAGGTTCGAACCCTCCCCTCCCCACCAGAAGACGAGCGGGCAAGTGGAGTTGCGGTGCGTGGATTCGCTTCCGATATTGAGCGGGCTTGCCCCGCCGAAGCGGCGAGTGAGCGAAGCCGGCGAGCCGCGGAGGCGGGAGTAACTCAGTGGTAGAGTCACAGCCTTCCAAGCTGTTGGTCGCGGGTTCGATCCCCGTCTCCCGCTCCAGCCTTCGCTCGCCGATGCGAAGGCCGATGTAGCTCAGTTGGCAGAGCGCGTCCTTGGTAAGGACGAGGTCACCAGTTCAATCCTGGTCATCGGCTCCAGACTTCGATCACATGAGTGAACGCGAACGTGATAGCCACGGGGACTTCTTAACTTCGAGAGCGAGCGCGAAAAGCAGATGGCAAAAGAGAAATTTGATCGTTCAAAGCCGCACGTGAACGTGGGGACGATCGGCCACATCGACCACGGGAAGACGACGCTGACGGCGGCGCTGACGAAGGTGGCGGCGGACAAGGGCTGGGCGAAGTTCGTGCCGTATGACGAGGTGGCG
>DASROF010000191.1:0-3423 GCA_035647075.1 Vicinamibacterales bacterium
CAGCGGGTAGTCGGATCCGAACAGCACTTTGTGCTTCAGCAGCGAGTTGGCGTATTGCACCAGCGTCGGAGAGAAGTATTTCGGCGACCAGCCAGACAGATCGATGTAGACCTGCGGCTTGTGCAGGCAGACGGAGATCGCCTCGTCCTGCCACGGGAACGAGGGATGCGCCATGACGATCGGCATGTCCGGGAAATCCACCGCCACATCGTCAATGGGCATCGGGTGGCCGTACTTCAGGCGGATACCGCCGCCGCCCCGCATGCCGGTGCCGATCCCGCTGTGCCCGGTGTGGAAGAGCACAGGCAGCTTCGCTTCCGCGAACACCTCATATAAGGGATACGCGACGCGATCGTTCGGGAAGAACTCCATGATGGGCGGGTGGAGCTTCAACCCTCTGATTTGCCCGGCCGCTATGAGACGGCGCGCCTCGGCGATCCCCTCCTTGCCTCGCTTCGGGTTGATGCTGGCAAACGGAATCGCGACGTCGGCGTGCTTCTGCGCGTAGGCGACGACCTCGTCGTTGGTGAACCGTTTCATGCCGCTCAGCGTTTCGTCCACCGTAAAGACGATGAAGGCCATGTTGCGGGAACGGTAGTAGTCGGCCATGGCATCGCCTTCGCGAGGCCCGCCGCCCTTGAAGTATTCAGCCGCCTTGCGATCGGCGTCGGTGTCGCCTCCGGGCTGTTCGAGGTGGACGTGAACGTCGAAGGCAACGAGTTTCTGTGCGTCGATGTGATTGGTCATTTGGAAAATGGAGCGGCACTGAGTACGCGGGCGGACGGCGTCGACGCGTACAGTTCGTCAACGAGCGCCGCGCGCTGCTGAAGCACGACTTTCTGGTTGATGGATCCCTTGTCGGTAATTTCGCGCGCGTCGAGCGAGGGTGGCTGATCCAGCACGATCACGCGCGCGACGAACGTCGAACTGCCTGTGCCCTCACGCGCCAGTCGCGCGAAGGCATCCTGAAACCCACGGATCACGGCATGATGCCTGAGGATGTCAGCCGCGTCTGTCCCGGCTGGCAGCCCGGCTACGTCGCGACAGACGGCCAGGTTCGGAAACACCAGTGCGCCGGCGAACTCGCGATCGTGTCCAGTGATGACGACATCCTGCGCGAGACCGGCCGCCGCCGCCAGAATCCTCGCGCGCAGAGGCCCGACGCTGACCCACGTACCGGTGGACAACTTGAAGTCTTCCGCCAGGCGACCGTCGAAAACCAGGCCGCGTGACGGGTCCGCGGGATCGACGAACTTCATCGCATCGCCCAGCTTGTAGAAGCCTTCTTCGTCGAACGCGGCAGCCGTCAACGCTTCGTCTCGCCAGTACCCGGGCGTGACGTTAGGACCGCGGACGCGCGCTTCGAGCTTCGAGCCGACCGGCGCGAGCTTGACCTCGAGCCCCGGCGCAGGAAAGCCGACCATGCCGGCAAACGCCCCCTCCGGACCGGTCGTGAAGGCAAACGGCGCGGTCTCAGTGGAACCGAAACCGGTCATGATGAGCAGCTCTTCGCCGCACGCCTGCAGCGCCACCTCTCGCAGGTCATCCCAGAACTTCTGACCCAGGCCGGCGGCGGCATAAAAGAGCAGCTTCAGATCGCGGAAGAACGTCTCTCGCAGTACCGCATCGCTCTGCAGATGCGGCATCAGCATCTCGTAGAAGCGCGGCACCTCGAAGTGTGCGGTGCATGGCACCTCGCGCAGATTGCGGAGCGTTGCAGCGAACAGTGCGGCTGCCGGTTTGCCTTCGTCGATGTAGAGCGACCCGCCGTTGTAGAGCACGAGACCGAAGTTGTGATTGCCGCCAGCAGTGTGATTCCACGGTAGCCAGTCGCAGAGGACGGGCGGTGTGTCGCCGAGGAACGCCAGCACCGTGCGGATCATTTCCTGGTTGGCGCAGAGCATCCGCTGCGTGTTGATTACACCCTTTGGCCGCCCGGTCGAGCCAGACGTGAACAGCACCTTGGCAATAGTGTCGGGCCCGACGCGCTCGCGTGCCGCGTCCACCTCCGCGGTGACGGTGGTACTGACCAGCGACTCGAACGGGGTCGATGGAATGGCGGCGGGCGCGGATCGCGTCGTGACCAGCTCGACGCCGGAAGGCAGCACCTCACGAAGCGCGCGCTCGAATCGGGCGCCATCCGCAGCGAACACCAGTCCCGGCTGCATCCGCTCGAAGACCTGCCTCAGCGCAGTGAACTCCTGGGCCTGCAGCGAGTACGCGGGCGCGATCGGCGCGTAGGGAATGCCGACGTACATCGCGGCCAGCGCCAGCAACCCGTGGTCGACGCTGTTGCCGGAGAGAATCAGAATCGGTCGATCGACGGACAGTTTGCGGGCAAGGAGCGCCTGCGCGATCGCCCGGACGCGGGCGCGGGCGTCCGCGTAGGTGGTCCGGCTGAAGCCGGACACTACGTCAGGGCGTTCGGCCAGGAACGTCCGGTCGGGTACTTCGCGCGCCCAGCGGTCGAGGCAATCGGTAATCCGGACGGGATAGTTGCCGAGCGGCTGCCTCGCTGCGAGATAGACGACGTCGTCTGCGCTGCGGCGGACGGTCGTTTCGATCGCACCCAGGTGGACCGGCCGGATGCTTCTGGTGTCAGTCGCCAACGGTCACGCCTTCGTCGTGGCCGGCGCGGTCTTCGCTGCGTCCCAGTCGCGGAAGCCGGAGCCTTCACGCGCGAGGCGCGCAAGCAGCGGCGCCGGTGCCCAGCGCTGGCCGTGCTCGCGATGGAGTTCGACGATCCGGTCGTGAATCCTGGCGAGGCCGACCCGGTCCGCGTAGAACATCGGGCCGCCGCGATACGCCGGGAAGCCGTAGCCGCTGACGTAGACGGTATCGATGTCCGCAGCGCGCAGCGCGACGCCCTCCTCGAGCACACGCGCGCCCTCGTTGATCAACGCGTACACCGTCCGCTCGATGATCTCCTCGCTCGTGAAGGCGCGGCGCGTGATGCCGGCGGCCGCCGTGGTCTTCTCGATCAGCGCCAGCACGTCGGGATCGGGAATCGGTTTCCGGTCGTCGCCGTAACGGTACCAGCCAGCGCCGGTCTTCTGTCCGAACCGGCCCATCTCACACAGTTTGTCAGCGACCAGCGGCTTGCGGGCTCCAGGCTCCGAGAACTGCTTGAGCTCCTTCCGCACCAGCCACGCGATGTCCACACCGGCCATGTCATCCACGGCGAAGATGCCCATCGCCATGCCGAAGTCGGTAAGCGCGCGATCAACCTGCTCGGGCGTGGCGCCGTCCTCGACGAGGAACTGTGCCTCATACATGTACGGGAACATCATCCGGTTGCCGATGAAGCCGGGACAGTTGCCGGCGAGGACGCCGACCTTGCCCAGCCGCCTGGCCACGGCGAACGCGGTCGCGATCGCCGCAGGGCTGGTCTCGCGTCCACGGACGATCTCGAGCAGCCGCATC
>DASROF010000192.1:0-14091 GCA_035647075.1 Vicinamibacterales bacterium
GGCTGCGGGGGAGGAGGAGGCTAAGCGGCCATTCACCGCCTCAGGTATCTGGCTGTCGTCGTGACCGTCCGGCCGTTCTCGTCCTGTTCCCTCGTGTCGACGTTCAGTGTTCCACCGTCGGGTGATACCACCGCTGTCGCGACCGCCGCGGCCCGTCCATCGACCTTGACGACGATCTCGTAGCTGCGATCGGAGAGCTTGCGATAGGCGTTCGTCAGCACGTAGTCGACCCCCTGGACCGCGTAGTCCTTGCCATCGAACCGGCCGCTCCATTCCATGTGCTGAATGCCGCCCCTCCGCCGGACCATGTCGTAGATGACACGCAGGCCGTCGTCAGACGCCTCGATGCGCAGTGTGACCTTCTGATAGGGCCATGGGTCGAACCATTTTCGCGCTGGAGGAACTTGCTGCCAGGTGGCAAACCACGGCGGTTGCTGAGCGGCGACGGTCCGGCTGAAGCCGGACACTACGATCAGGAGCGCCGCTGCCGCGATGAACCTCCTGAACAAGACCCTCTGAACCCGTTGAACCTCGTGAACCCCTGAACCTCTTATCGAGCGACCTCACAACCGGTGGGCTTGAACTTCGATCCGTTCGGCTCTTTCTTGAACGTCGAGCTGACGATGCGGGGATTGCCGCCGTCTTCGATCGTCGTAATCACCGTCATGTAGTCGGCGCCGAAGTCGGAGTGCGGAGCGAAGTACTCGGTGATCACCGCGTTCTCGCTGTAGGTGTTGCGGCTCGACAGAAGATATCCACCGGTCGTGTTCGTGGTGACGACCTTGAGCTGCCCCCAACGTGGCGCGGCCGGCGCTGCTCCACCGCGTCCGCCTCCGCCGCCGCCAAATCCACCGGCGCGCGCGCCGGTCTCCCACGACGCAATCGAATTGCCCTGCAGCGTGCGCTGCGCGGGAGCGGGCGCCTGGCCGAAGTGGAGCGTCCGCGTCTGTGTGCCGGCATCCATCTCGATCTTCAGCGTGTTGTCGTCGACCCAGGAGATGTTGAGTCGGCCGGGAACTCGCATGCTGCCGCCGGCGCCGTACACGCGGCACGGGTCCGCGCCAGCGGGAGGCACAGCGCCACGACCGCGCCCTCCAGCGCCAGCAGCGGCGCGATCACCAGCATCTCGCCCGCCAGTACCGGACGGCGGCGAGTCGGGTGACATCCGCTCGATCCAGTCCTCGGTCACGAGCGAGACCCAGTAGCCGGTGAGGTCGACCGGTGCACCGGCCTTGCCCGTTGCGGCCGTGGCCTGAGGCGCTCCCGCTCCACGCTGCCCACCGTCAGCGGTCACCACGAGCCCGACGACGAACAAACATGCCGTGCCGAGCGTGGCGATCGTTCGCCAGGCGCTACCGGGCAGGGTCTGCATTCTGCATTTTGAATTTTGCATTACGTGTCTTTTAGCGAACGTTCCCTGCCCACTCCCACGCTTCCTTCTCCTTAGTCGCCGGGCGCCATACCTTACGGACAAGGATCTTCTTGTCCAGCGAGTCGCGCGGCGGCGCCCCTTCCATGATCAGGTGGTCGCCGACCTCGAGCGTGAAGCGATTGACGCCGCCCTGCGACAGCTGCGTGACACCGCCCCACTCCCCACCCCACTTCACCTTCTTGCCATCCTTCTCGGTGACTTCAATGACGATGAACGAGTGCGGGTTCCGGATGTTGAACTCCACCACCTCGCCTTCGAGCTTGACGAGCTTGCCCTCGACATAGGTGCCGGCAAACGAGTGGTGCGCATAGGCCGCGGCCGCGATGAGAACAGCCGCGACGACGATGACAGGGATTCTGAATTTCATGATTTCCTCTAGGTCCGGCCCAAGCCGGACACTACAGCAGTCCGGCTGAAGCCGGACACTACGTACCTATTATTTCCGTGTGCTCAGGTTGCGATAGATCGTCTCAACAAACATCTCCGCCGTCCAGTTCGGGTCGCGGTTGAAGCGCGGCTCGTACTCGTAGGTCGGGCTCGGCTTCATCGCCTTGACCTGCGCCAGCGTCATCTTCTTATCAATCGCCGCCTGCACGCGGTCCCGGATGATGGTCACCATGTCCCGGTACTCGAGCACGTCGTGCTCGTCGCCGATGCGGCCGTACCCCGGAATCACCATCGTGCCGCCTTCCTGGTTGTGCTTCGGCACCGTGATCTCGAGCACCATGTTGAGTCCTTCGATGATGCCGTTGATCGTGCCGCCGTGCTCGGCGTCGATGTAGGGGAAGCTGGCCTCATTAAAGATCTCGCCCGTGGCAACCACGTCTGAACCACGGAACCAGACGAGACTGTCGCCGGAGGTGACGGCATCCGGAACATGCAGAATCACAACGGGCTCGTCGTTCGAGTACAGGTCCTTCGATTTACCGCTGAACGTGCTGGGCGGCCACCGCTCGACGACGATCTTCTGGCGCCCGATTTTCGTCATCAGCGCGAGCAATCCCGCGTGACCGATCAGATCAGCCTCGTTCGGCCGCTGCCCAAGACCCGGGCCGGCCTGATTGAGGCGGCCCTCCTTGATGAGCACCGCGTTCGCTCCCGTGTGGGCGTCGGCCAGTGTCGTATTGATGATCGTCCGCAACGTCCTGTCGGGAGCCAGCTTTCGGATGGCGGCTATGACTTTGCCGCTCATCTGCTCGTAGCCCGTATCGACCAGCAGGACGCCGCCATCGCCAATCTGCACCGCGATGTTGCCGCCGGCACCGGCGATCAGGTGCACCTTGCCCTGCACGGGCAGTACGTCGACCTCGAGCTTCGACCAGTCCGGCTTTTGCGGGAACGGCATCTGCTTCGCCGTCCGGATCTGCGGCGGCGCGGCACCTGTCGGCTGCTGTGCGGCAATCCCCGCCACGTAGACGGCGACCGCCGCGAGAGCGGCAGCGATGACCCGCCTCACTGACGACCTCCGGCACCCGCGCCGCGGCCACCTGGTGCTCCACCGCGACCGCCAGCCGGCGCCGCACCCTGTCCTCTGCCCGCGGGGGCCACGGGAGCCGTCGGTTCGGCGTTCGGATCGACGAACACCGCCACCGGCAGTTTCTTCAGCCGGTCGCGATACTCCGGATACATCTGCTCTGGTCCGCCCAGCGTCGCTTCCTGCGGCAGGTTGTGCGTCGCCGCGTATTCCGCCATCCAGATGTTCTGGCCCGGCAGGTAGTGCGGCACTTCACCACGCGCCCGCTCGCCCTCTTCGACGTACTCGCAGGGCCAGAACGGATTGAAGGAATTCGGATTTGGATTCAGGTTGAAGTCCTCGCTCTTGATGAGCGGCTCGACCAGGTAGTTCGGATCTTCAGTGACGCTGATGTGCGTCCACACGTTGCCGTTGCGGACCCAGTGCTCGATGGTCGTCGCTTCGTCGCTGGAGGGAATGTTCTCGCGTCGAAACCATCCCTGTTTGACGTGCGTGGTGGTGATCGTCAGCATGTTGCCGTTCCACACACCGGTAGAAAAACCCATCCACGTGTGCGGCGCGTTCGGCGACGGGTGCGGCCGGCCATCCATCCAGATCGTCCGGTGCTGCTCGTAGGTGTTGATGGCCTCGTGGATGGCGATCAATTGATGCGTGACCGGATCGCGCTCTTCCCAGATCCGCGCACCGAACGGTCCACGGTGAATGTAATGGACCACGTGCACCTGGCACTGATGCTCTGTGAGCGACAGGCGGCCGGGGCGATAGGCCAGTCCCCATTGCCGCGCCTGGTCGTTGATCGGCAGCCCCATGAACTCGACGAGCGAGGGGCCGGCAGCACGCTCCGGGCCATCTTCGGCGTTGGTGTTCCCGTTCCAGACACCGGTGAAATCGACCTGGGCCGAGGCGGGCACGCTATAAAGCAGCCCGGCCAGCAGCAACGGTAGTATGAGCGTCGCGCGACGCGCGGTGAACATATGCACCGGATGGTAATGAAATTCCCCTTCCGATGTCGATGCGCTGGTTGTAAAACTTGGCCAAGTATGAGGCTCCGAATGAAACTCGTCGCTCTCGTCGCAGCCTTGACGGTAATTGGTGGGGAATTGTCCGCGGCTCAGTGGCTGAAGGTCCCGACGCCGGGGATCCCGCGCACCGCCGACGGCCGGGCCGACCTCAACGCCCCGGCGCCGCGCACCGCCGATGGCAAGCCGACGATTGCCGGCCTGTGGCGGCCGACGCGCCGCCTGATCGAGAACATCACAGCCGGCCTGAAGCCAGGCGAGACGGTGCCATTTCAGCCGTGGGCCGAGGCGCTCTTCAAAACGCGTGTCGCCGACAACGCCAAGGACGACCCGACCTCCAACTGCATCGTCGGCGGCGTGCCGCGATCGGACTTCGTCCCCTACCCCTTCAAGATCCTCGAGATGCCCGGCCAGGTCACGATCCTCTACGAGGCCGTTCATTCGTTTCGACAGATCTTCACGGACGGCCGGAAGCTGCCACAGGATCCGAATCCGGCGTGGTTTGGCTACTCAGTCGGGCGCTGGGAAGGCGACGCGTTCGTCGTCGAGAGTTCGGGCTTCAACGACAACGTCTGGCTGGACAATGCCGGCCGGCCGGCAGGCGAGGCGCTGCGCGTCATCGAGCGATTCCGCCGCACCGACTTCGGGCACATCGACATCGACATCACGATCGACGACCCGAAGACCTACACGCGCCCCTGGAACGTGACCGAGCGTCTTCTCTACATTCCAGACACCGACATCATCGAGTACATGTGCACGGAGAATAATCGCTACTTCCGACTGGTTCCCAATGCTGCGCCGCCTGGCGCGCCGGCTGGCAAGCGGTAGCGCATGACACCTGACCCGGTGAGAAAGAGCGCGACAGCACGCTGGCTCGTGTGCGTCGCTTTGTTGCTGCTGCCCGCGACGACTCTGGCGCAGTGGCCTTCAGTCAAGTCCACCTCTACGCCTCGGAACGCGGATGGCGGCGTGGACATGCTCGCGCCCGCGCCACGCACGCCTGATGGGCGTCCGGACCTCTCCGGCGTCTGGGACAAAGGCCTGCTGCCGGGCGAAGTGCCTCCCCCCGGTTCTTTTTCCGGCATCGGTCCCTCGCAGGCTTTTCGCGATCTGCAGGCGGCGGTGAAAGACCTTCCGCTGCTGCCATGGGCGGCGGAGTTGAAAGCGACACGATTCAAACAGAACAGCAAGGATCACCCCGACGCCCACTGTCTCCCGCTCCATCCGATCCAGCTTCATCTCCACCCGCAGCCGCGAAAGATCATTCAGACGCCGAAGCTCGTGCTCATCCTCTACGAGGCGAACGACGGACGGCGGGAAATCTTCGTGGATGGCCGGAAGCTACCGGCAGGCGACGTTCAGCCGTGGTGGTACGGGTACTCCGCCGGTCACTGGGAAGGCGACACACTCGTTGTGGAGTCCACGGGCTTCAAGGACCAGACGTGGATCGACGAGAACGGCACACCAGCGAGCGACAAGCTGAAAGTGACCGAGCGTTTTCGGCGGCGCAATGTCGGCACGCTCGAAATCGAGATCACGGTGGACGACGAGAAGACGTTCATGCGGCCGTTTACCTACACGGTCCAGCAGCGCCTGATGCCCGATACCGAGCTCATTGAGTTCGTCTGTAACGAAAACAACCTCAGTGAACGACGCCTGGTGGGGAATTGAGCTCACGTAGGGCGCCCCTTCGAGGGGCGCCTGATTGTCTTCTTCAGTTCAGATCCGGCGTCTGCAGTGCTGCCGCGTGCCAGGCCTTGTTGCGCACGTGCGTGCGGGACTTGATACGCCACCCTTCGCCGGTCTTCACGTAGACATCCTCGTACCCGCCGTGACGTTCGATGGTCCCGGGGCCCTTCATTCCGAGCTGCACCAGGTAGATCCTGCCTTTGGCTCCGTCCGGCGTCGCTGTGATCTCGTGGTTGAGCATCAGGTGACTCCAGTCGGTCCAGACTTGTTTGGTCTTGCAGCCTTTCGCGCCACCACCGATCAACTCCGCGAGCGCCTGTCTCCCGCTGGCAAGAACACGACCTCCGGCCGCGTAACCAGCATCAGAGTTGCGGTCGATGAAGACGCCGTCAGGAGTGAACACGTTGGCGTAATCGAACCCATTGCCACCGCAAGTGTCGATGCCGTAGGCGTACCGGTTGATGAGTTGCGTGATCTCCGCGTAATCCTGCGCCGTCAGCGCTGCGCCCTGAGCCGACACCACCAGGTTTCCCGTCTGGGCGCGACCTGCCAGGAACGCTGCGGCCACGAGTACGGCAGTAGTAAGCAGGGAACGCGTCTTCTTCAACATAGAGCCTCCGCTGGCGCAGAAGTATAGGATCGCTGGTCATGCCACACGACAGACGAATGTTTCTTGCTGCCGGCCTTGGAGTGCTGGCGTCTGCCCGTCTCGCGCAGGCCGCCGAATGGTCGGATGCAGAGAAGGCCAACGTGCAGCTCGTACGCGACTTCTGCGCCTCGTGGGCCACCCGCGATCTGGCGAAGATCCTGCCGCGCCTCGCAGATGACTGTATCTATCGTATGAGCGAGACGACCCCTGCGGTAAACGGCCACGCCGGCGTGACCGAGCGGTTGGGATCATGGATGCCGAGCTCCGACAGGGGCATCGAGTTCAAGATCCTCGAGACCTTTGCCGCAGGCTCGATCGTGATGAACCACCGCATCGACAGCTTCATGTCCACCACACGCCCGCTTACCTGGGAGGGCGTCGGCGTGTTCTTCATCAAGGACGCGAAGATCAAGGAGTGGTCGGATTACACGATCCGAGTGACTCGATAAGAATCGAACGCGAGCGTCTATCGCTCGTACGCGATGCGTCCGTTGACGATCGTCTTGGCCGAGCCAATGTCCTTGATCTGATCCTCGGGGACCGTCAGGTAATCCCGATCGAGGACGACGAGATCGGCGAGCTTGCCTGCCTCGATTGATCCCAGGTTCTTCTCCTGAAAGACCAGGTAGGCGTTGCCTCGCGTGTGCGCGATGAGCGCCTCCTCGCGAGTCAATCTGTGCGCCGACTCCAGGACTTCTCTGCCGCCAACCATGCGGCCCGTCACCGCCCACGCCAGCGTCTGAAACGGCCGGACTTGATTGGCGCGGCTCCCGTCGCTGCCGAGTCCCCATGGCACGCCGCTACTCTGGATGGTCCGGAGCGGCGCCATGGCCAGGGCGGCGCGTCCGAAGACGGTGCGGTTGATGCCACCATTGATGACCGCCCACGGATGGACGGCAGCGGACAAACCGAGCTTCTTCATGCGCGCGAGGTCGGCAGCGCTGATCTGATTCACGTGCGCCAGCGTCCAACGCAGATTGCGGACCGGCGTCTCGCGGTCGATCGACTCGATCTGATCGAGGAAGGCGCCGATCGTCGCGGACAGATTCGCGTGCACGTGCAGCGGCAGGCCCGCCTTCGCCACTTCAGCGGCCACGCGACGCCACTGCGCGAGCTGTTCCGGCTGCGGGTCGCTCGCGCGCACGAACATCGGATCATGCAACGGCGAATAGACCGTTTCGCCGTATGCAATCTGATTGATGAAGGTATCGCCCTGCATCACCTTCATCTGGCGAATGCGGGGGAGCACGTCGCTCACCTGATCCGGTGTTCCGGGTGAGAAGCCGGTGATGCAGAATACGCGGACGTTGAGCGCCCGCATCTCGGCCCAACGCCGATAGACCGGCAGTACGTCCGGCTCGCACGCAGCGCTGCCAAACGCGGTCAGCCCCGCTCGATTCAGGTCGGCAATCATCTGCCGCGTACTCGACTCGAGCGCGTCGCCCGTGGCGACAGGAAGGCGCGCCGCCATGGCTCGCAGGTTGGCTTCTTCAATGACACCAGACGGCGCGTCGATGCCGAGCGCCTTGGCGCCAGGTGTATTTACGTAGCCGCGGTAGTACGAGGCCTGCAGGAACACCGGATTCGCCGGCACCGCGCGGTCCAGTTCCTCACGCGTGAACGGACGGTCATCGTCTGCGAACTGATCGGGCGTCCAACCGCCAAGCGTGAAGACCCATTCGCCCGGCGGAACCGTCTTCGCGCGCTCCTTCAGCCGATCGAGCGCTTGCGTCCGTGACGGCACACCGTCCAACCGAACCTCGCGCTGCCATGTCGTCCCGGCGCGCAGCAGGTGCATATGGTTATCGATCAGGCCGGGAATAACGGTCTTACCCTGCAGGTCGATCCGTTCAGTCCGTGGACCGGCGAGTGCGAGGATCTCCTTCGTGGTCCCGACTGCGCTGATGCGTTCGCCGGTCACGGCAACGGCCTGCGCGATCGAGAACATCCCGTCAACCGTGACGATCTTGCCGTTGGTGAGAATCAAGGTCGGCGTGCGCCGTTGCGCGGCCGCGATGGACGCACCGGGAATCGCGAACACGTAGACCGCGCCCGCCTCGTCAGCGGTGTTGCTGGCCTGATTTCCGTTGACGCCGCGCGCCCCGCCGTCTTCTCCCTTTGCCGACGCCACGAGCGTCGCGCCCGTGCGATCGAGCGCCACGGAACTTCCGAACTCGTCGAACGCCTTCGTGTTCGAACCCTTGATGTAGGCGCGCTGCTGCCACGTGCTACCGGCGCGCGTGAAGAGGTAGACGGCGCCGGCTTCATCAGCGGACTCGTCATTCTGCCGGCCGTTGATACCCTTCGCGGCGCTGTCCTCGTTCGTCGCACTGATCGCCGCCGTGTTGCCGTCCCCGCTCAGCGCCACCCTCGCGCCGAACCAGTCGTTCGGCCCGGTGTTCGACGGCTTGAGGAACGCCTGCTCGGACCAGGTCCCGCCATTGCGAACGTAAACATACGCGGCCCCCATCGAGACGTCGTCGTTCCAGTCGTTGTCGCAGCCACGCGCATTGACGCCGGTCGCCTTGCAATCCTCGTCGAGCGACCCAACAAGCAGCGTTGTGCCCTCGTCGCTGAGCGCCACGTGGACGCCGAACGAATCCTGCGGCTCGCTGTTGGACGCCTTGATGTACGCCTGCTGGGCCCAGCTCGTGCCCGTGCGCGTGAACACGTACGCGGCGCCAGAGCCGGCCGCCCTGTTGTCGGTAGGCGGATTAATGCCGCGGCCCGACCCGTCCTCGTCAAACGCGCCGACCGCGAGCACACTGCCGTCGGCGTTCAGCGATACGGCATAACCGAAGAAATCACCGGCGTCGATCGTCGATGGTTTGACGTACGCCTGCTGCGACCACATCGTGCCCATGCGCGTGAACACATAGACAGCACCGGCGGACTGAGCAGCGTTGTTTTTCTGATCACCATTGATGCCGGTGGCTGCGCTGTCCTCAGTCAGCGCGCCCACGACCATCGTGTTGCCATCGCCGCTCAGCGCAAGCGAGAAACCAAACTGATCGCCTTCGCCAAAGCTATCCGCCGTGCCAGCCTCACCAGTGTTCGACGCCTTGACGTACGCCTGCTGCCTCCACGCTGTGCCCTGACGCGTGAACACATACACCGCGCCCGCCTGCGGAATGGATTCGTCCTTCTGGTTGCCGTTGATTCCAGTCGCGTTGCTGGCTTCCCAGTACGCCGAAACGGCGAGCGTGTTGCCGTCCGCGCTCAGCGCAACGTAGTGGCCAAACTCAGCGCCGGTCTGTGGATTTGAGGGCTTGATGTAGGCCTGCTGCGCCCAGCCATCTCCGGCGCGCGTGAATACATAGACCGCGCCGGCGTCAAAGGTGGAGTTGTCGGCCTGGTTGCCGTTGATTCCGGAGGCGCGGCTGGCCTCATGCGGCGCGCCCACGGCGAGCGTACGACCGTCGGCGCTGAGCGCCACGCCCTCGCCGGTGTGTCCCTGCACCGTGCCGCCGCAGCCGAAGTGATCCGACGCATCGGGATTCGACGCCTTCAGATACGCCGTCTGACGAACAGCCAGCGGCACCGCCGGCGCCTGAGCACCGGACGACATGGTCAGCGCCGCGAGCGCAACTGCGAGCGCGCTGAGGCGTCTCATTGCGCTATGAAGGATCCCTTATCGCTTTTCGGCGGCGCGCCCTTGCCGAAGTTCTCGGTGCGGTAGACTCCTTGCCCGTGTCGGTCATCACGATGTTCGCCCGCTCGGTGAGATTGATAAAGGGCGCGTGCCCTTTCAGCTGCCGCCCGATCATCGTCAACTTCATCCCCACCTTGATCGTTTGCGGGGTCCAGCCGAACTGCTTGATCAACTGCTGCGGCTGCCCGAGCTCCGCGTTCCAGCGGACGGTCTTGCCCTTCTCGACAACGTCGAAAATGATGTGCGAGTGCGGGTTCACCATCTGCACCGCGACGACAGTCCCGGTAACGGAAATCACATCTTCGTCGTAACGGCCTGCGTCACCGTGATGCGCCTGAAGAGCGGCTGAACTGGACGCCAGTATGATCAACGCGATCAACGCGGTTTGCATTTTGAATTTTGCATTTTGCATTTCGCGGGTCACTCGTGGCCCCTGTACGCCTTTTCGCCCGCGAGAATCTTCACCGCCAGCCGGTTTTCTTTGAGCGGAATCGGACAGGTCGTGTACGGGTTAAACGCGCAGGGCGGATTGTAGGCCTGATTGAAGTCCAGCACGGTCGTCCCGTCGTCCAGCAAATCGGAATAGAGGAAGCGGGCCGTCTCATAGGTTTCGTGACCGCTCGAGCCGTCGCGGAAGACGAAATAGAACCGCTTCGGCCGCGTGGTGAACGGCCGCATGCGAACCGTCTCGCCGTTCAGCGTGAACTCGACGACACCTTCAGTGGCCATCACGTCCTCATCGCCGTACGTGTTGACGACGGGAACGCTCTTCGGCTGTGCATCGGGAATGAAACGGGCGACGACGCGGTATTTGGGATCGATCGTGAACCAGTCAAACCCGGCAAACTCGTGAGCCTGCTTGCCGTCGGGATCCCACACGCGCAGCGAGAGTCGCGGACCACTTTCGTGAACCGCGAACTTGACGTCGGCAACTGCGACCTCGTCGGCCGCATCCTTCCCAGGCTCCTTGAGCACCACCGGACCCGTTACCGGCTTGCCGTTCTGCGACGGCATGACGCCCGGGGCCGGTTGATAACGGACCCAGCCATCCGCGACAACGAGCTTCCCGACGTCAGCCGGTAAGTCGGACGGCAGCACGATCTCGCTCGACTTGTCGCTGCCGAGGGTGTGGGCGCCTGGTGAGAGAAAGTGCAAACCGGCGATCGTCGCCCAGTCGCGGCGGTAGTCGGTCTCGTGTTTCGTGCGCCAGGCGTTGACGCTCTTGACCCATTCTTCCCCGGTGGGAAGCGGCGCAGCCTGCTCAGCCGGTTTCGAACAGGCAGCCACGAGAAACACCGAAGCAACGAGAATCCGGACTCGCATGGCTGGAATCTTATCCCTCAACCCCTAATCCTGGGCCAACCCTTAGGCCTTTGGCCTTAGCCCTTAGGCCTTGTACACTCCGCCTCGTCATGCCTACTTTCACCCTCAAGGTCAACGGGAGGACGCATACCGTCGACGTAGACGGCGCAACTCCCCTCCTTTACGTCCTGCGAAATGATCTCGACCTGCACGGGCCGCGGTTCGGCTGCGGCCTCGGACAGTGCGGCGCCTGCACGGTGATCATCAAAGGCGAAGCAGTGCGGTCGTGCATCCGGCCGATCTCCGGCGTCAACGGCGCGGAAGTCACCACGCTGGAAGGTCTGGCGACCAACGGCAAGCTGCACCCGGTGCAGCAGGCGTGGATCGACGAACAGGTGCCGCAGTGCGGCTACTGCCAGAACGGCCAGATCATGACGGCCAAGGCGCTGCTCGATCGGACACCCAATCCGACCGACTCTCAGATTCGTCAGGGCATGTCGGGGACCCTGTGCCGCTGCATGACCTACTTCCGGATCCAGGCGGCCATCAAGCGCGCGGCCAGGGTGATGGCCAGTGCGAGTCTTCAGTCGGACAGCGAGGTGATCGCATGACGACGACACCCGGCTTCACCCGACGCGATTTCATCAAGTCGTCTGGCTACCTCGTGGTCGGCGTCGCGGCCGCGGCACACGCCGACT
Source organism: Vicinamibacterales bacterium (assembly GCA_035647075.1). Taxonomy (GTDB): domain Bacteria; phylum Acidobacteriota; class Vicinamibacteria; order Vicinamibacterales; family UBA2999; genus Gp6-AA40. The sequence continues at coordinate 11,919 of DASROF010000192.1, forward strand.
TCTCAAGCCTCGTCGAAGCCCAGGCCGCCGGGCCGTATGTCGATCCCGACTTCCGTCAGCTCGATTCGTGGATCGTGATCCGTGAGGACAACACCGCGACGTTCTACGTCGGCAAGACGGATCTTGGCCAGGGCACTGGCACTGCGTTTCGCCAGATCATGGCCGACGAGCTGGACATGCCCTACGCACGAACCACGTGCGTGATGGGCACCACGGACCTGACCGTCGATCAGGGTGGTTCGGGCGGCTCGGATGCGCTGCAGACCGACGGCTACCCGATGCGCCGCGTCGCCGCCGAAGCGCGTCGTGTTCTGCTCGAGATGGCAAGCACGCGGCTGGGTGTACCGGTCGCGCAACTTGCCGTTGTCGACGGTGTCGTGTCGGTCACCGGTGACGCGTCACGTCGCGTCACGTACGGTGAGCTGATTGGCGGACGGAAGTTCAACGTGACGCTGCGCGGCGCCAACACGGACGCCACCACGGGCACGGCGCCGATCAAGACCACGCAGCAGCTGAAGATCGTCGGGCAATCGCCGCCGCGCTACGACATCCCGGCGAAAGTGGACGGCTCGCTGAAGTGGGCGGTTGACGTCAAAGTACCGGGGATGCTGCATGCGCGCAACATAAAGCCTCCGGTCGCCGGCGCCACGCTCGTCAGCATCGACGAGTCTTCCGTTCGTAACCTGCCTGGATTCGTGAAGGTCGTCAGCAAGGGCAACTACGTGGCGGTCGTCTGCGAACGCGAGGAGCAGGCGATCCAGGCGGCGCGCCAGCTGAAGGTCAACTGGCAGAAGCCGTCCACCGCGCCATTTCCAAGCTCCGAGGATCTCTTCCGCTACATGCGTCAAGCGACGCCAACGTCGAGCGGCAATCCGACAATCGTCGGCAACCCCGACGAGGCGTTCATGAGCGCCGCGCGTGTGGTCGAGGCGGATTATGAGATTCCGTTCCAGGGCCACGTGTCGATCGGCCCGGCCCACGCGATGGCCGACCCGTCGAACGATCAGTTAACCATCTATACGAACGACATGAAGTCGTACGGGCTGCGCAACGGCGTCGCCCAGTTCCTCAAGATGCCGCGCGAAAAGGTGCGCGTGGTGTGGATGGAGGGACCACAGGCGTACGGGCGAACGGCTGCAGACGACGCCGGGTTCGAGGCGGCCTTTCTGGCGAATGAGCTCAAGCGGCCGGTGCGTGTGCAGTGGATGCGGCAGGAAGAGACGGCCTGGGACACGAAGGGGCCGGCGTTCACCATCAGGATGCGTGGCGGGCTCGACGCGCAGAACAACCTCGTGGCGCTCGACTTCGAAGCGCGTGCCGCGGATCACAACCATCTCGGTTACAACGAGCCGGACACCGTGCTGATCGCGCAGCTCGCGAACATGCGCCGCGCGCAACCTGCCCGCGGCGGCGCGGACAGGCCATCGGAGATGTACGCGATTCCGCACCGCCGCACCACGCAGCACATCGTCGGCCTTCCGCTCGTGTGGGAGACACCGCTTCGCACCGGCAACCTGCGCGACCCGAACGGTCCGCAGGTGACGTTCGCGTCTGAGTCATTCATCGACGAACTCGCGGCAGCCGTCAAAGCGGACCCGGTGGACTTCCGCCTGAAGCTGCTCACCGCAAGCACGACCGATGACAGCGGCTTCAAGCGTGCGCGATCGATCGCCACGCTCAGGGCCGCGGTGGAGAAGTATGGCTGGAAGCCGCGTCCCTATCCGCAACCGCGAGGAAGCGGCGACATCCTGGCCGGACGAGGCATTGCCTACACGTTCCGCAGTCAGACAGTGGTGGCGCAGATCGTTGACGTCGAGGTGAACCGGCGCACCGGCCGCGTCTGGGTCAAGCGAATCGTCTGCGCGCAGGACTGCGGCCTGGTCATCAACCCGGAGGCGCTCAAGCGGACGATCGAAGGTGGGACGATGCACGCGCTCAGCCGCGCGCTGTACGAGGAGGTCACGTTCGATACCGAGAAGGTGACGAGCGTAGATTGGGCTTCGTATCCAACGCTGACCCACGCCGACACGCCCGAGACATTCGACATCGTGCTCGTCAACGGCGATCCCAATCCGAACCGCCCGGACCTGCAGCACTATGGGGCGGGTGAAACCGTCTGCAAGGCGCTGATCGCAGCCGTGGGGAACGCGATTTACGATGCGACGGGCGTACG
>DASROF010000193.1:0-10120 GCA_035647075.1 Vicinamibacterales bacterium
GAGGGCACGACGATCACTGGCCCGTTGCAACTCACCGACTTGAGCGAGAGCGGATGCTTCATCGCGACAAGTCACCCGCTGGAGCTTGATTCACAAGTGACTCTCTTCGTCACACTGGCAGGCGACGAAATCCGAGTGATCGGTCGCGTGGTTCGTGTCCAGCCTGGTCGCGGCGTCGGGGTCGAGATCAACGTGAACCTTCTGAGTCAGTACGCCCGTCTCGCGCTGGAAGACTTCCTCCGTCAATCGCTGTCGGCCTAGGGGGTCACCCGCCCTCGCGCGTCGAACCAGACTGTCTGCGCGTTCAAACATTCCCCACCGAACCCCCGTCTAATCGGCATCGTCTTGTCAGCGTCCGGGCCTCAGAACTGTCGAATATCAGCAAACCGTTGCGCCGTCGCGGGCGTCCGATAACACGAGCAGGAGTGGCTCATGCGCCCATTCGTCGTCTCCACCGTGTTGCTCAGCCTACTGAGCCCGTGGACCGTGATTCCGACAGCCCAGTCGCCGACGCCGCCGGCGGCGGCCACGCCAGCGCCGCCGCTGACGCAAGCCGCTATAGATAAAGCCGTCCCGATCGTCGCGGCTGCCCGTCAGGCCCTTGGCGGCGACAAGCTCGCTGCGGTTCGAACGCTGAGCGCCAGGGGCCAGACCCGTCGGCTGCGCGGCAACAACCTCGTGCCGATCCTCTTCGAGATGGATCTCGAGTTCCCGGACAAGTACCTCCGCAAGGATGAATCTCCTTTCGACAACTCCGAGCCGACATCGCTCGGCTTCAACGGTAGCGATCTCCTGCAGGTGCCGCCGCCGGCTGCGCCGCCCGCGCGCGCAGGCGCACCGCCGGTCCCGCAGACAGCGCTCGACGCCGCACGCACGGCGCGCATTCGCACGGTCAAACAGGACTTCGTGCGCTTCGCGCTCGGCATGTTCGCGCAGAGCTTCGAGACCTACCCGCTCACCTTCGGCTATGCCGCGCAGGCGCAGGCGCCGCAAGGCACCGCCGATGTCCTCGACGTGCGCGGGGCCGACGGCTTTGCGCTGCGCTTCCTCATTCAGAGCGAGACGCATCTGCCGGTGATGGTGAGCTGGACGCTGCCGCCGACATCCGTGGTGGTCGCGGCCGCCGGTCAGCCGCCCCCGACAACCGTTGCACCGGGCGCGGTCGTCGTCACGGCGCCGGCACTCCCTCCCGCTTCGGCACCGCAGGAACAGAAGGATCAGTACGCGCGCGAGGTACAGGCGCTGCGCCAGAAGGCCCAGGCCACTCCCGTCGAGCACCGCATCTACTTCGCGGACTACCGTGACGTCGACGGCATCAAGCTGCCGTTCCGTCTCCGTCGCGCCATCGGCACAGACACCACTGAAGAAACCACGTTCGACCGGTTCCAGATCAATCCACGGATCGCGGCGCAGAAATTCGCCGTGACCCGGTAAGCCGGGAGATCTTCATGACTCGTGGGCTCCTTGCCATCACCCTTCTGCTGTTCACCGTACCGACGGCCACGTACGCGCAGAACCAGACCGGCCGTCTGATCCTGACGGTCAACGATACGACCGGCGGCTCACTGCCGATGGCCACGGTCACCGTGACCGGCCTCGATCCGGCAAATCGCGAATTGAAGATCCCACCGCAGCAGACGACGGAGAGCGGCATTGTCACCATCGATCTCGCCCCTGGCCGCTATACGGTGGTGGCGGAGTTCAGCGGCTTCGAGACGTCGCAGCCGCGCGAGGTCCGCGTGCGTGCCGGGAACAACCGTCTGACGATCGTCCTGGCGCTTGCTCGCCTGAAGGACGAGGTCGTCGTCGGCCGCGACCGGCAGGCGGCGGGATCCGATCGCGCCTCGACGTTCGGGTCGCTGCTGACACGTGACCAGATCGATCAGCTCTCGGACGATCCGGCGATCGCACGCCAGCAGCTCGAGGACCTTGCCGGACCGGGTGCCTCGATCCTGATCGACAGCTTCGAAGGCGGCCAGCTGCCGAACAAGTCGCAGATCCGCTCGATCCGCATCTCCCGTGATCAGTTCGCTGCGGAATCGCACAACGCCGGCGGTCTCCGTATCGAGATCGTGACGCAGCCGGGCCAGGGCGACATCCGCGGCCAGGCGCGAACCAATTTCTACACGAGCAAGATGGACGGGAGTAACCCGCTGGTGGACCGTGCTCCACCCTCACAGAACGTGAATAGCGGGATGAATCTGTCGGGAGGCCTGCTGAAGGATCGGATGTCCTTCAACCTGAATTGGAGCGGGTCGAACAACTACGCCTCGCCAGTGCAGATCGCCAGTGGCAGCAGCAACACGGACACCCGTGTGCTGCCAATCAAGACCCGCACGACGTCGGAAAGCTATACCGCGGGCATCGATTGGGCGGTCACGAAAAACCAGACGGCTCGGTTCAGCGTCAACCGCTACAAGAGCGTGACCCGCAATGCCGGTATGGGCTCATATGATGCGCCGGAGCGGGGGTACACCTCGGAGAATCCCGAGTGGTACATCCAGGCCGGTCACACCGGCCCGATTGGCCGCCGCATGATGTTCTACAACCGGTTCTACTACGACCGGTACAGCTCGAAGGCGGTCAGCGGCGTGGAGGCCCCGACCTACATCGTTCTCGACGATGTGAATCGTGGTGGAGCGCAGCGTCGAGGCCGCAACGATACGACGGCGTTCTACTACAGCTCGGACCTCGACTACGTGCTCGGCCGCCATTCATTCCGCAGCGGCATCGAGCTGCAGTACACGCGGTTCGATTCGGATTCCGAGACCAACTATCTGGGCACGTACACCTTCGAAAGCCCCGCCGCGTTCGACGCCGGGTTGCCGCGCAGCTACACCCGCCGTATCGGCGATCCGAACGTCCGCTACTCGAACACCCAGTTCAGCATCTACTTCCAGGACGATGTGCGATTGAGCAAGTCGTTGACGATGACGCCGGGCGTCAGATACGAGGTACAGAGTCACGTGAGTGATCTCAACAATCTGATGCCCCGGTTCGGTGTGACGTGGGCGCCGGGCAATGGGAAGACAACCTATCGCGCGAGCCTTGGCATGTTCCACGACTGGTTGGGCACCAACATCTATCAGCAGACGCTGCAGTTCGACGGCTTCCGCATGCAGGAAGTCAACGTCGCCAATCCGTCGTTTCCCGATCCCGGCCCGCTCGGGGCGGCGACGCCTGTGCAGCGGTATCTGCTCGCCGACGACCTCGTGCTGCCGCGCACCGCGCGCGCGAGTCTCGGACTGTCGCGCACGATCAGCCCGATGGTGTCGGTGAGCGCGGTGTATTCATATACGCGCGGCATCGGCCTCTTCGTGGGTGAAAACCTGAACGCGCCCATCGCCGGTGTGCGACCAGATCCGCAGTTCGCGAATGTGATCCAGGCGGTGTCGGGCGGCAAGTCGCAGGGGCACACACTCGATTCCAGCATCACCTTGAATCTGGCGGGGCTCGGCGCCAACCCGACGACTGGCCCGTTCTGGCAATGGCGGCGCGGGCTTCGTCTGAGCGGCTCGTACACGCTCGGCCGTCAGCGGAACAACAGCGAGGGCGCTTTTTCCGTGCCGGCCACCGACCTCGCGTTCGAGTGGGGGCCTTCGTCCGGGGACATCCGGCATCGCGGCAGCATCAGTTTCGGCACCGCGGCGATTCGCGGCCTGTCCGCGTCGATGAGCCTCAACGGAACATCCGCACGACCGCTCACGATCCGCACAGGAGTGGACAACAACGGCGATCTCATCTTCAACGATCGGCCCGCAGGCGTCGGTCGTAACTCGGTGCGCGTGCCGGGTCAGTGGGGCTCCTCGGCGAGCTTCGGCTATGCCTTCTCGTTCGGCCGCCGACAGGTCGCGAGTGGTGGCGGCGTGTCGATCACGCAGGCGGCGGGAGGCGCGCTGTCAGTGAACGTGGCGAACAGCCAGCCCGTGGCCCGGTATCGCCTGAATCTCCAGGTGAACATGCAGAACCTGTTCAACCGCCCCACCTACGGCGGCTACAGCGGGGTGATCACGTCGCCGACGTTCCTGCAGCCGACGTCGGCGAGCGGTGTCCGGCGGACGACGATGAACATCAACCTCACCTTCTGATCGCCACATATAACCCTGCTGAGACGTGACCAACCTCGGCCAACGGCGAACGCTTCTTGCTCCCAACGCGTGAGCCGAGGAAGGCTGGGTAATGAGTCGGCTCACTGACTTCGTGGTGGACAAGTACGGGCTGGAGTACTACTGGTACTGGCCGGCCCAAGCGAGGTCAGCACTGGGCGAGCCACAGTATTACGAGCGATTTGGGTTTTCCTGCGCCCCCGCGCACGGAACCGTACGGTATCCTGCACCCTTCAGGCTGTAGTCCGATGACCGTCAGAGTCAGGGCGACCCTGACCCAGTCCGATTTCAGCCCCTTGTTGAGAGCTTTTGCAGATGGTCGGCCGCAATAGATCCAGGGTGGCGCAGTTGGGGCCGCCATCGGCTATTCTCTTTGGGTTCGAGAGTCTCGGATAGGACGTTTGCCGGCCGCCGGATTATCGCCATGCTTTGCCGCTGCGGCTCCTGGTCATCTTCGAGTGCGAGAGGTTGATTCCATGAGTAAGTCACGTCGCTCGTCCCTTCTTGCTTCGCTCGTTTCAGCCTTCCTGCTCGTCGGCGTATTCGCTGTCGTTCAGGCCCAGGAAGGCAGATCACCGGCGGCCCGGGCGGCGCGGTGGTCCGATGCTGCCACCTGGCCAGACCGGAAAGTGCCCGGTGCGGGAGACAAGGTCACCATTCCAGCGGGCAAGGACGTCATCCTCGACGTCAGTCCGCCGGCGCTGGGCGGTCTGACGGTCGACGGCAAACTCAGCTTCGCCGATAACAAGGACCTCGAGCTGACCACCGAGTGGGTCATGCTGCACGGGGAACTGGAGATTGGCACCGAAGCCAAACCGCACACGCGCAAGGCGACCATCACCCTCACCGACAACGTCAAAGGCGAAGACTTTGGTGGAATGGGCGGAAACGACAAGAGTGACCGCGGGATCATGCTCATGGGCGGCACCCTGAGCCTGCACGGGGACCGGAAGAACAGCTGGACCAAACTTGCCAACACCGCCACCGCAGGCAGCACCTCCATTCAGGTCCTGGACGCGTCTGGCTGGCGCGCCGGTGACGAGATTGTCCTCGCGTCCACCGATTACGATCCGCGTCAGGCCGAGCGGCGCACCATTTCCGCCATCAAGGGCAACACGATCACGCTCGACAAGAAACTGGACTACATGCACTTCGGCAAGATCACCTTCGACGTCGATGAACGCGGCGAGGTCGGGTTGCTGACGCGCAACGTCCGTCTCCAGGCATCGGCCGACGCGGCGGAGGCACCGTTCTACGGCGGGCACGTGATGGCGATGGGCTCGAGCAAGATGTTTGTCGAGGGCGTCGAGTTCCAGCGCATGGGCCAGAACCTGACGCTGGCCAGGTATCCGATCCACTGGCATCTGGTCGGCGATGCCAAAGGGCAGTACATCCGGAACTCCGCGATCCACGACACCTACAACCGCTGCGTGACCGTGCACGGCACGAACTTCCTTCAGGTTGAGAACAACGTGACCTACAACACCGTCGGTCACTGCTTCTTCCTCGAGGACGGCATCGAGCACGGCAACGAGTACATCCGCAACCTGGCGATCCAGGTCAAGTGCCACACGTCCAAGCCGTGCGACCCGACCAACCTCGCCCCGTTCGGAGCGACGGACGGCACGAACTTCAAAACCGCGGGCCAGGACTCCAAGGAGGTTCTGATTCCGTCGGACAACACGGTGTCGGCGTTCTGGATCACCAATCCGGACAACACCTACCGCGACAACGTGGCCGCGGGTTCCGACTCAACAGGTTTCTGGTTCGCCTTCCCTGAGCATCCGACGGGCAAGTTCGAAGGCACGGAGATCAGCAAGGCAACCTGGCCGCGTCGCATGAAGGTGAAGGAGTTCAAGGGCAACGTCGCCCATTCGAACTTCGACAGTTTCATGGGTGACCGCGCCCCCAGGGCGGATGGCCATTTCGCCGTCGGCGGCTATGTTGCCAATGTCAATCCCGCTGACCCGAACAGCCCTCAAGCGGAGAACGTCATCGAGGATTTCACCATCTACAAGACCCGCAATAACGCCATCTGGGCGCGCGGTGAGGTGCGCCTCTACAAGGGCCTGAAGATGGCCGACAACGGAATCGGCTTCACGCAGGCGTCCGGCAACACCGGTCGTTCTCCCTATACGTCACGGGTGGTTGATTCGCTGTTCGTGGGCGAGTCCGAGAACATCGGCAATCCGAAGGCGCCGTCGGAGATCGCGTACGGGCGCAGCTTGCCGCAGCCCGCCATCCCGGATTTCCCGATTCGCGCCTACGAGTTCTACGACTATCGTCATGAACTGGTCAATGACACCTTCGTGAACTACCAGGACAACGCCGCCCGCAAGACAGGAGCGATCTCCTATCTGATGTTCACCAGCTTCGGCATGAGCTCCAACAACACCGTAGAGCGCGCGAAATTCATCAACGCAAAGCCTGTGTATTTCCCGCCGATGGAATACAAGTGGAGCAACGATGATTACGGCAGTGGGAGCTATAGGACCTCGGTGTTCCATGACAAGGACGGCTCGGTCGGCGGTGTCCCCGATTCCTTCATCGTCATCAACGGCGGAATCGCGCTCGACGAGGCCTGCGAGGTCAAGCCCACCTGGAACGCTGCGGTGTGCAAGGGTGATGTCGGGCGTATGACTGTGAGCGCCGGCGGTGGTGGCGGCGGTCGTGGCGGTGCTCCCGGCGGCGCTCCTGGCGGTGGTGGCGCTCGCGGGGCTGCTCCTGCCGGTGGTGGCGCTCGCGGTGCTGCTCCTGCAGCTCCTGGCGCGGTTGCTCAGGGAGGCGCAGCTCCTGCGCCCGGCGCTGCCGGTGGTCGTGCCGGAGGCCGCGGCCCTGTTGTGGGCGCAAGGACCGGTCGCATCGGAGATCCTCCGGCGCCGGTAGCCGTTCTCAGCCGCAACGGAAAGGACTTCCCCGTCGGCGGTACAACCAACGTCCGAGCGGGCACCGAGTGGAAGGTCACCACCGAACGGCCGGCCCTGTCCCTGGGCGTGTCGGAACTGAATGCCGGCTCGTGGGTGATGTTCGAGCTGCCGGGATTCACGAGCGCCAACTCGGGCACGGCGGTGGACAGCCTGGATGCACTACGCAAGGCCGGCACCACCTCGTACTACAAGGGCAACGATTCGCTGTGGGTCAAGCTTGTCTCCACCGGTGACATCCTTGGCAGCGGGCCCACTCAAGGCCCTGGTGGTGGAGTCACCATCCAGGCCAGTCGGTAAGCAGCAACCCTGTTGCACGACACAGAAGAGCTCCCGGGCTTGTGCCCGGGGGCTCTTACTTCGTACAGCATCCCACTCCCCGCGGCGTACGCGTAAGTGCTCGCACAGTTCAACAGCGAACCATCAGGATGTCCGGTTACCCTGTCGGACGCAGGTAACTCGCGAGTCTCGCGATAAAGGCGCAGGCGAAATCGCACCCCTGGCGTGAGCAATCGACTGTCGTTCTTGACCCATAGCAGTTTGCGTAATAAAGTTCTTGGCTATGTTCACGACGAAGGTGATGGGTGCCCTGGTGCTGGCGTTGATCGGCGCCTCCGGTGTGTCGGCGCAGGCGCCGGCCGCGAACAAACCGCGGTTCGAGGTGGCCAGCGTGAAGCCGAGTGCGCCGGACGCACAGGGGCAGTCGGTGCGCCGGTCGCCCGTCGGGGGCCAGTTCTTCGCGAGTAACATCCCGCTCCGCGACCTTATCGCGCTCGCCTACCAAGTCCCGGACCTTCCCTGGCGCCTCGACGGCGTCCCCGAATGGGCCGCCTCCGAACGCTTCGACATCGTCTCGAAGGCGGCGGGTGACGTGCCACCGGTGCGACCGGGCTCGCCGGATCCCATCCTGATGATGCTGCGGACGCTGCTCGAGGAGCGTTTCCGCATGACCAGTCACGCGGAAAACCGTGAGATGCCGGTGTATGCGCTGGTCTTGGCCAAGCCGGGGACGCTCGGCCGCGACTTGAAGAAGTCCGAGGTCGACTGCGACGCGCTCCAGCTCGCACGGTTGACCGCCGCCGCCAAGGGCGCGGCGGAACCGCCGCCTATCAACGCCGACGGCCGGCCTGTGTGCGGCTTCCGCGGCGTGAAGGGGGATGGCCCCGGCGCACCGGGCGGTATCCAGGCCGGCGGCATTCCCATGTGGCAGCTCGCGAACCGGCTCACGGGTTTTGTCGAGCGCACCGTTGTCGATCGTACGGGACTGGAGGGCTACTACGACTGGCAGTTGCTGTTCAGCCCGCCGCGCTCGCCCGATCAGAGCGGCGGATCGATCTTCACGGCGCTCCAAGAGCAGATGGGCCTGAAGCTCGAATCGACGCGGGCGCCGGTGGAAGTGTGGGTCATCGATCGCGTGGAGCGTCCCACGCCCGATTGAGGGTCTCTATTGCGCTCGCTGTTGCTCGGCGAGCAGCTTGCCCAATGCGGCTTCAGCGCGGTGTCCGGCGCACGACGACGAACATCAACCTGACCTTCTGATGAGGGTGGCGCCCGCCATCCGGCCTATTCATCAAACGGAGCGTTCATCAGTAGGTCGACTGTTGACACGGCCTTGTAGCCAGGCACGAACCGCTCGCCGAAGTCGCGCAGGAAGTTGTCGTAACTCGTCTCCGGCTTCGCTGTGACCAGGCGACAGCATGTGTCTGCAAATCTCTGCTTCATCCTCAGGCGAGGGAACGCGCCGAGGATGCGTTCGAGATCGCCTGCCGGAATCGCTTCAACGCCGAAACCGCCGTAGTCGAGTCCGATGCCCATAGTACCCACCGCCACCTCCGGCTCCTTGTGGAGCGCGAGCGACGGCGTCGAGTTGAGCGCCACCAGGTCCCAGATCAGTTGTGCCCGGCGATCCGAGAGGCCGGCCCCTTTGATGAATGACAACGCGGCATCGGCGCCGTTCACCTCGAAACGATTCGGGCCCGACACATGAGCAGTGAGACCGATGTCGTGGAGGATCGTGCCGATAGCCACGACCTCGTGGTCGTAGTCGATTCCCTTGACGCTCCCGATCGTTTCTGCGAACAGCCACGAACGCATCGCGTGATTGAACAGATAGGGCTCGGAGAGCCGTTGCGCATGTTCGATCACCGCGGTGATCAGGGAATCGTCTGGCACGCTGACGCCTGCAATCAGTCGTGTCCCGCCAACGCTTTGAAGATTCATCGCAGCACCGGCTGATTCAGCCACTCCTCGAGTCGGATCTCGCCAAGTCGCGCGTCGCCGGCAGGAATCAGCGACCGCTCGTCGAGTTCGGCCCCGAAATACCGCGCGTGCTTGTCAGCGATCACCCGACGGGGGTCGTGGCGCGCGGCGAGGCCCCGACGGATCAGCTCATCGAAATGGAACGGCTGGGGGCCGGCCACCTCAACCGTGCCATTCAGCGGCGCGCTTACGGCGATCTCTTCGACCGCCTTGGCGACATCATCGCCAGCCATGGGCTGAATAAGTACCGGCGGCAGCCGAACCGTCGTTCCATCAGTGGCTTCATCGGCAATGCGCTTGATGAACTCAAAAAACTGCGTCGCGTGAACGATCGAGTACGGGATCCCCGCACCCTTGATCAGCAATTCCTGAGCGTTCTTCGCCCGAAGGTATGGGCTGTCAGGGATGCGCTCGGTTCCCACGACGGACAGCGCGACGTAATGTCCCACGCCGGCTGCAGCCGCGTGCTTGAGGAGGTTCCGAGTAGACGTGGTGAAGAATTCCATGACGGCCGTCTCCTCGAACGAAGGAGAGTTCGAAACGTCGACGACGACCGCCGCGCCCTGAAGGGCTTCCGTGAGCCCCTCGCCGGTGAGAGTGTTGACGCCGGTATCTGGTGATGCCGGGACAGCCTCATGACCGTGTGCCCTCAATCTGGTGACGAGCTTCGATCCAATGAGCCCGGTGCCGCCGATGATGACGAGTTTCATGATGGTTGTCCTTCCGCGTTGAGCCGACTCGATGTGTGGCGACCACGAGCAACGCGCTTCCGGGCGCGTGTCACCAATTGCCGCGCGTTGCTCTCTTTCAGGCGAAGGATCGTCGCGATAT
>DASROF010000194.1:0-39752 GCA_035647075.1 Vicinamibacterales bacterium
CGTCGAGATCGGAAGCGAACTGCGCGAACGCGGCGAGCTCGCGGTATTGCGCGAGCGCGAGGCGAACGCCGCCGCCCAGCTTCTTGATGACCTTCGTCTGCGCGGCGCCCCCCACGCGCGACACCGAGATGCCCGCGTTGATGGCGGGGCGCACGCCCGCGTTGAAGAGGTCGGTCTCGAGGAAGATCTGGCCGTCGGTGATCGAGATCACGTTCGTCGGAACGAACGCGGACACGTCGCCCGCCTGCGTCTCGATGACGGGGAGCGCCGTGAGGGAGCCGGTCTTTCCCTTGACCTGGCCGTTCGTGAACTTCTCGACGTACTCCTCGTTCACGCGCGCGGCGCGCTCGAGGAGTCGCGAGTGGAGATAGAAGACGTCGCCGGGATACGCCTCGCGGCCGGGCGGACGACGGAGCAGCAGCGAGATTTCACGGTACGCCTGCGCATGCTTCGACAGGTCGTCATAGACGACCAGCGCATGGCGGCCGGAATCGCGGAAATACTCACCGATCGCGCACGCGGAATACGGGCTGATATAGAGCATCGGCGCCGGATCCGACGCAGTTGCTGCGACGACGATCGTGTAACTCATCGCGTCGTACTCTTCGAGCGTCCGAACGACCTGGGCGACGGTCGACTGCTTTTGTCCGATCGCGTTGTAGATGCAGATGACGTCCTTGCCGCGCTGGTTGATGATCGCGTCGACGGCGACAGCGGTCTTCCCCGTCTGGCGGTCTCCGATGATCAGCTCGCGCTGACCGCGCCCGATCGGCACCATCCCGTCAATTGCCTTCAGGCCGGTTTGCAGCGGTTCCTTCACCGGCTGACGATCGACGACACCCGGGGCAATGCGCTCGATCGGCAGAAACTTCTTCGAGGCGATCGGCCCTTTGCCGTCAATCGGCTGGCCGAGCGCGTTGACGACGCGACCGAGCATCTCCTCGCCGACGGGAACGGAAATGATGCGGCCCGTTCGTTTGACCGGGTCACCTTCCTTGATCTGGGTGAAATCGCCGAGCAGCACCGTGCCGACGCTGTCTTCCTCGAGGTTCAGTGCGATGCCGAACACATCCTTGGGGAATTCGAGCATCTCGCCGGCCATTGCCCGCTCGACGCCGTGGATGCGCGCGATGCCGTCGCCAATCGAGATCACCGTACCGACTTCGGCGACGTCGACCTGCGCCGCGTAGCTGCCGATCTGATCCCGGATGATCTTGGAGATCTCTTCCGCTCTGATGTCCATCTTTTTCCTACCGTGACTGAGTCAGTCGCTGACGCAACGACGCGAGCTGAGTAGCCACACTGCCGTCGTACACCGTGCTGCCGATGCGCGCTACCATCCCGCCGATCAACGCCGGATCCACCTTCGTCGTCAATGTCACCGTGCGCCCGATCATCGTGCCGAGGCGCTGCTGCAGCTGCGCCGCCTGCTCGGCCGGCAAGGGCGCTGCGGTCGTCACTTCGGCCGGTACGACCTTCAGATGCTCCATCACGCGCTCGTGGTACACCGCAACAAGGTCGATGAGCAGGTCGAACCGATCGCGATCCGCGAGCAACAGCAGCAGTTTCCGCACAGGACCTGACGGCTGCTGCCGATCGAGCAGTTGCGCGGCGATCGCCTTCTTGCGTGCGGCCGGAATCGCCGGGCTCTCCAGGACCTGCCGCAAGTCCGCGTGCGTGCGAACCAGGTCTGCAAAGGCGACCAGCTCTTTCTCAACCTGTTCGGGCGAGGATTCGGCAAGGGCGACGTCGAACAGCGCCTTGGCGTACCGCGCAGCGGAAGCTCGCGTGCTCATGTCTTAGTGGTTGTTCCGGCTCACGAAGGGGTCAGATGACGAGCTTGTACCTCGCAGGCACAAGCAATCGTTTATACCACGGAAAACGGGCGTTTTGGAACGTGGCTGCCGCCCATGGACCGCCTACTTGGCGGCCGTTAGAAGCTCGTAGATGCGGTTCAGCTCGTTTTCAGAGCCGAAATCAATCTGGATGACGCCGCCAGTGCCCCGCCGGACTATCCGCACCCGCGAACCAAGGGCGAAACGCATCCGATCCTCCGCCGCCCGCGTGTGAACATCGGGCTTCGGGCTCTCCGCGGCGCCGGCTTTGGATTCCTGCTGCGGAGCGCCGAGTTTCTTGATCAGCACTTCCGTTTCCCGCACCGACAGACCACGGGAGATGACTTCCCTGGAGGCCTGACGCTGGGCGGCGGCATCAGCCAGCGAGAGCAGTGCACGGGCGTGACCCATCGACAGTGCCCCCGACACGAGATCGGCGCGGACTTCATCCGGTAGTTTGAGCAATCGCATGAAGTTGGCGATGGAGCTGCGGTCCTTCCCCACTGCTGCGGCGATTTGATCCTGAGTGAGCCCGAAGTCGTCCGCCAGACGGCGGTACGCGAGAGCCTCGTCGACGGCATTCAGGTTCTCGCGCTGAATGTTCTCAATGAGCGCGAGCTCGAGGAGCTCCTTGTCAGACCCTTCCTGCACGTCGCGCACGACGACCGGCACCTTATGAAGGCCAGCGCGCTGCGCCGCACGCCAGCGGCGCTCGCCGGCGATGATGCGGTACGTCGACCCGGTGCGTCGCACGAGAATCGGCTGAATGATGCCGTTGGCCTTGATCGAATCGGCCAGTTCCTGCAGCTTGGCGTCGTCCATCTGCACGCGCGGCTGGAGTTCGTTCGGCGCGAGGAGATCGATATCCACCTCCGTGACGCCGGCGCGCGGCGGCTCGGGAACGTCGGGGATGAGGGCGCTCAGGCCTTTGCCAAGTGCGGGACGGCGTTCAATCATCAGCTTCGCTCCTGCGTGATCGTTCAGGCTGCACGGCGCGCCAGCATCTCTTTCGCAAGCGCGACGTAGGCGGCAGCGCCACGGGATTTGACGTCGTACAACACAGCGGGCACGCCATGGCTCGGCGCTTCGCCAAGGCGAACGTTCCGCGGGATGATGGTGTTGAAGACCTTGTCCTTGAAGAACTCGCGCACATCGCGTGCGACGAGCTGACCGAGGTTCGTGCGATCGTCGTACATCGTCAGCAGTACGCCCTCGATGTCGAGCGATGGATTCAGAGCGGTGCGGACGCGGCGCATCGTACCAACGAGATCAGCCAGCCCTTCCAGCGCGAAGTATTCACAGTGGAGCGGAATAAGGACGGCGTCCGCGGCGACTAGCGCATTCAGCGTGAGCAGCCCGAGCGACGGAGGACAGTCGATGAAAATGTCGTCAAACTCACTTCGCAACGCGTCGACGATGCGCTTCAGGCGTTGTTCGCGCGCAAGCATCGAGACGAGCTCAATTTCCGCTCCGGTCAGGCTTCGATCCGCCGGGATGATGAACAGGTTCTCGACGCGCGTCGGAAGAACGAACGTCTGGGCGTCGTCGTCGCCCATTAACGCTTCGTACACCGTCCCGGCGGTCGTCTTTTCGCCCTTCAGGCCGACGCCGCTCGTGAGATTGCCCTGCGGATCGACGTCGATGAGGAGCACGCGGCGTCCGGACAAAGCGATCGACGTCGCCAGATTGATGGCTGTGGTGGTCTTTCCGACCCCACCCTTCTGGTTAGCAACGGCCACGATTCGCGCGCGGCGCCCATCCGCTTGCCATTGTTCTGTCATATGGCCAAATAAAATGGCTTGGTCGGCATGAATCCGCGTTGAATGTAGTACTTAGCTGGACACGCGTCAAGAAGTTTCACGTGGAACACGAATATAAAACGAATGTTTAGGCGTTTCACGTGGAACACAGCTCAGCGCTGGGCAACCGGCCGCTTCTGAATAATAACGAGGCGACTGCGAAGCGGCTCGACGAGCGGGAACGTCGCAACCCACGTCAAGGGCGGCATCATTGAGTCCGGAGCATCCCCGCCGCCGCTTCGGAAAAGGAACAAGTGACCGCCAGGCTTCACGAATGCTTGAAGATTCATCAAGATGCGCGACTCCATACGAACGGCTCGAATCGTGAGCAGATCATGTGTTTCGTGGAGCTCCGGACGCGATAGAAGTGCCTCGAACCGAGACGTGAGGACCTCGCCGTTCAACTCCAGAGCCCTGACTGCCTCTTTCAGGAACACTGATTTGCGGGTCTTTGATTCGACCATTAGCAGCCGCGAGCCTGGGACCGCGAGTGCAAAGGGAATCGCTGGAGACCCCCCGCCACTGCCGATGTCGATCATCAGGTTCGTTCCTGGTCGCACGTACTTCGCTGCGACGAGCGGCTCAACCAATAATCGATCCAGCGCTTCTGTGCTGGCCTCCGACAGGTCGATGCCGGAAAGATTGATCTTCTGATTCCAGATGGCGAGAAGACGGTAGTAGGTCTCGAGTCGATTCGCGAGGGCCGCTGAAATCGCCACGCCAGCGCGCTTGGCGCGGCGCGTCAATCGATCCTGAAAGTCACGGCTGGTCACGGCGCCGCAACGGATCCTACATCGCGTTGTTGGAAGGAACGTCTGGTGAGAGCCGCCCGATAAATGCGCTCAGCACCGCAACCGCCGCCGGCGTGATGCCAGGGATTCGAGAGGCCTGTCCAAGCGTCTCTGGGCGCACCTGCGATAAACGCTGAACCGCCTCGCGCGATAGCCCTGGGACACGGGCAAACGGAAACTCCACCGGAATCCTTCGACGCTCCTCACGACTCGCACGGGCAACCCGTGAAGCTTCCTGCTTTAGATAGCCCTCGTACTTGACCTCGGTTTCCACGCTCGCCAGGTCCAACTCGCTGGAGTTGCTGTCGATTTCGAGGGCGATATCGCCGCGAGCAACCATCTCGGCGAGGCGAGTCTGCGGTTGCCGGAGGACGTCAGCCGCCACGCGCGAGTTCGCGCCGCTACGAACCAGCGCCCGCCGCAGATGGGCGGTATTATGCGCGAACCGATCGCGTCTGACGGCGAAGCGCTCCCACTGATGATCGTCGACGAGTCCGACGTCCCTGCCGCGTGGAGTGAGACGAAGATCTGCGTTGTCGATCCGAAGCAGCAGCCGATGCTCCGCACGCGACGTGAACATCCGGTACGGCTCAAGGCACCCTTTGGTGACCAGGTCGTCGACCAGGACGCCGATGTATCCCTCGTCTCGGCGCAAGCGAAACGAAGGCTTCCGCTTTACGGCGCATACAGCATTGATCCCCGCGACGAGGCCTTGAGCCGCGGCCTCCTCATACCCAGATGTGCCGTTGATCTGACCAGCCAAGAACAGCCCGGCCAACCGGTGCGCTTCGAGCGATGACGACAATTCGGTCGGTTGCACGAAATCGTATTCGACGGCGTAACCAGGTCGAAGCACTCGCGCTGTCTCGAGGCCTGGGAGCGCACGGACAAGCGCCTGCTGGACCTCGCGCGGTAACGACATCGAAAAGCCGTTCACATAGATTTCATCGACATCCACACCTTCAGGCTCGAGATAGATCTGGTGCCGTTCACGGTCGGGGAACCGCATGATCTTGTCCTCGAGCGAGGGGCAGTACCGTGGGCCGATCCCCTGAATCTGACCGTTGAATAGCGGGCTCTGGTCGATCGCGCCGCGCACGAGATCTCGCACCCGGTCGTTCGTGTAGAGCAGCCAGCAACTGATCGTGTTCTCGAGCGGCCGCGCCGTGGAAAAAGAAAATGCGACGGGAGAGGCGTCACCGTCCTCTTTGACGAAGTGACCGCGTGCGACACCGTCCTCGAAGTCGATGCTGCGACGATCAAGCCGCGGCGGCGTGCCGGTCTTCAACCGTCCCATTTCGAAGCCAAATGCGCGAACGGATTCGGCAAGTTCGTGGGAGGGAGGCTCTCCGTGGCGGCCAGCCGGATGTTGCTCCCCGCCAATATGAATCAAACCATTGAGGAAGGTACCGGTGGTCACAACAATCGCGCGCGCAGCGTGTGTCGTCCCGTCCTCCATGGCAAGACCCGTGATGTGACCGGCGGACGTCAGTAAGCGACCGGCCTTGCCGAGAATCCACGTGATGTTTGGCTCGTCGGCAAGAGCGGCATCAACCCAATGGCCGTATGCCCGTTTGTCCGCCTGGGCCCGTGGCGACCACACGGCTGGTCCACGACTCCTGTTCAACAACTTGAACTGAATTCCGGTGGCGTCAATCGCCTTTCCCATCAGGCCACCGAGCGCGTCGATCTCGCGAACGAGATGACCCTTCGCGGTGCCGCCGACTGCAGGATTGCATGGCATGTGCGCGACGGTCTCCCGCGTCAACGTGCACAGTCCGACATGACAGCCCATTCGCGCAGCCGCGTACGCCGCTTCGACTCCGGCATGCCCCGCGCCGACAACAATCACGTCAAATTGCATCGATTCACCGAATCTATTTCCCGATGCAGAACTTTTCGAAGATGTGCGTCAGCACGTCGTCTGACGTTCGCACGCCCACCACCTCATCAAATCGTGCGCGGGCCGCGTGCAGTTCGGCAAGCAGAAACTCTTCTGGTGCTTGAGCGACAGTTAGTGCCGTGACCGCACGATCAAGACACCCACGAGCCTCCTGCAACAGCGAGATGTGACGGAGGTTCGTCACGGCCGGCGTTTCGCGCCGACTCTCCTCGCCAACAAGCTCTGCGGCGATCGCACAACGGAGTCGATCAATCCCCTCCCCGGTAGTCGCGGAGACCACGAGGCTCCCGTCGAGCGTAAGCTGACGCGACAAGTCACCTTTGTTGGCCACGATCAGCCGCTTCGACGACGCGGTTTCGTCGAGCAATCTGTGATCGTCCGGCGACAGCGTCTCGCTTCGATCGACAACGACCAGAATCAGATCCGCAACGCCACGCGCCCGCTCGCCGCGCACGACACCCTCGCGCTCCACGACGTCATGAGCCTGCCGTGCTCCGGCAGTGTCCACCAGGGTCACTGCGATCCCGTTCACATCGATCGGCTCGGTGACGAGATCTCGGGTGGTACCGGGCACGTCGGTAACGATTGCGCGATCCGTTCCAGCAAGAACATTGAAGAGGCTCGACTTGCCGACATTCGGACGACCGGCGAGCACAACGGTGGCGCCGTCGCGCACGATGCGGCCGCGGCGGCTATCTTCGAGGAGCGAGTCAATGCCGTGGGTGACGTCGCGCAGGCGTCGCTGCGTCTCTTCCTGATCGATGAAGTGGTAGCCCTCGTCCGGAAAGTCGAGAGACGCTTCGAGACGTGCGATCACATCGAACAGCGTTGCGTCGAGCGCGGCGATCCGGTCGGTCAGCGTGCCTTCGAGCTGATCAAACGCGACGCGGGCCTGAAGCGGCGTCGCAGATGCGATCAGATCGGCCACTGCCTCGGCCTGCACGAGATCGATCCGGCCGGCAAGAAAGGCGCGCAGCGTGAATTCGCCCGGCCGCGCAAGGCGCGCGCCTGCGCCGATAGCGGCATGCACGATTCCACGCAGGATTACGGGGCTGCCATGCGCAGAGAGCTCGACGACGTCGTCGCCGGTGTAGGAATGCGGCGCCTTGAAGTACGTCGCGACGACGCTGTCCGCCGCGCCAGACGAAGATGCTCCGGAGGCTGTGACGATACGCGTCAGGGTCGCGCGACGCGGCTCAAGCGCCCTGCGTCGCGAGGAGATGGTCCGAACGATATCGAGCGCGCGAGGACCGCTGACCCGAATGACTCCGAGAGCGCCGCGTCCCGCGGGCGTCGCGATCGCAACGATGGTGTCGTCCGTGGCGAACATAACGGACGTAATAGGTGCGACTTAGTCCTTGACCGAGATGATCACCGTTTTCATGAACGCATCGCCAATGCTTTCCGATGTCACGTCGGGGCTCTCCGCGATGGCCAGATGGACGATGCGGCGCTCATACGGATTCAGCGGGCCCATCTCCTGAGGCATGCCAGACGAACGGGCCTTTCCAGCCATGAACGACGCCATCTGTTTCAGCTCGGCGTCCTTGTCGCGGCGGAACCCGTTGCAGTCAATCACGATACGGTTGTCGTCGCCGAGTTGCTTGCGGTAGGTCGTCGCCACCACATGCTGCAAGGCCTGAAGACCTTCGCCGCCGCGCCGGATGAGCACGCCGCCGTCTTCGCCCTCGAGATTGATGCGCGTGCCTTCAGGCGATTCCTCAACTGTGGTGGTGAGGGCCAGGCCCATTGAAGCGACGACGCTCTGCACGAACGCCGCGATGTCGGTGGTCAAAGACATAGACGCCGCTACCTATCGTTACTTGCCGCGCCGTACGGTCGCAACCACGGGCGGTCCAATCAACCGGTTCGTCAGATACTGCTGCCCAATGGCCCAGAGCTGACTGACCGTCCAGTACAACACCACGCCGCTCGGCGAGAACGCCATCATCGCCGTGAACATGATCGGCATGATCATCATCACGCGCTGCTGCGTCGGGTCGGCGGACGTCGGCGAAATGCGCTGCTGCCAGAACATCGTGATGCCCATCAGCAGCGGAATAACGAAGTATGGATCCGGGGCGGACAGATCGTGAATCCAGCCGACGAACGGAGCGCCGCGCAGCTCGATCGACATTGAGAGCAGCGAATAGAACGCCAGCAGGACCGGCATCGTCAGCAGCATCGGCACACAACCACTGGCAGGGTTGACGCCTCTCTCCCGGTAGAGATTCATGACCTCGGTGTTCATCTTCTGCTTGGCCGGATCCGTGGCCTTCAGATTCGCGTAGCGGTCCTGAATCGCTTTCATCTCGGGCTGGATTGCCTGCATCTTCCGCATCGCCACCACGCTGCGGTGGCGCGGATAAAAGAGCACGAGGTTGAGCAAAATCGTCAGCACCACGATCGCCCACCCGTAGTTGCCCAGGAATCCGAACAGCCACTTCAGCGCGCTCAAGAGCGGCACGACCATCCAGGAAAACATGCCGAAGTTAATTGCGCGAACCAACTCGGGGTCGACAGCGCGAAGCAGATCGAATTGCTTGGGCCCTACGTACACGCGAACATCGTGAGGCTTTTGTAGACGGTAGGCGCCCGAGAGAAACTGGATGGGCGTCGTCCTTCCGGGCACGGAGATGCTGACGGGTTTGAATTCGAGGCGCGCCTGACCAGGGTTGACGAGCGCCGCAACAAAGTAGTGGTCGTCGATTCCCGCGAACCCGAACTGTCCCTCATGTGTCGGCTGCTTGGTGACCGCATCCACCTTCAAGCGCTCGACGTCGCCGTCACGATGAAAAATTGCCTGCGGCGGCTGCACCGAGTTTCCCGTGAAATAACTACCGCCCGACGACATGGCACCAAGGTCGCCAAGGCCCGGCCCCCACGCGATCCACGGATTGAGCGCCATCTCTCCGTTGTGAACGTCGGCTGAAAACGACACGACAAAGTTTCGCGGCTCGAAGCGGAGTTCCTTACGGACACGCAGACCGGCCGCATCTTCAAACTCGAACGTGACGCCCCCCGACGACTTCGTGGCATCAACGCGGCCGTTCGAATCGCCCCTCACCTGATAGAGCGACTCGTCCAGGCGCTGGGTCACTTGCGGGTCGTCGACGCGCAGCGAGAATGGACGTGGCTGGTCGGCGGGAATATTCGATGGAACCAGATCGACGAGCTCACCGGCCGGCGTACGGTAATCCTTCAACTGCCAATGCAGGACACGACCGCCTCGATTTGTGAGCACGACCTTCGCGACGGCCGTGTCGACGACGATCTCGCGTTCGGTCTGTTCGCCCTTGACGGCCTGCACCGGGGCCTCAGCGGAGGGCTTCGTCTCGCTCTGCGCTGACGGTGCCTGGGCAGCCGGCGCAGGTGTGGCCGTGGCCTTGGCGGGAGCCTGAGCCTGCTGGGACGCATTTGAGCGCGGCGCTGGCGGTGGAGGCATGAAGAACGCCTGCCACCCATACATGACGACAGCCGCAAGAATGATGGCGAGAAAGATCCTACGTTCCATGGATGAGACTACGCGTGCCCGTGCCGGTTAGTACGAACCGCGGGTGGGCAGGGATCCGGACCGAAGCGACCGAACGGGTGGCACCTCGCAATTCGCCGAAGTCCGAGCCAGACACCTCGTAACGCACCGTGGGTTCTCACGGCCTGGGTCATGTAGTCCGAACACGACGGCTCGAATCGGCAGCAACCAGCAAATAGTTGTGAAAGAAGGGACTTATAAACTCCGACCAGCGCCAGTACGAGGCCGATCGCGACGCGGTCTCCGCGACTGTGGTCGCGCATGCTGGCGTCGGGCGAGGGTGGTTGCGTAGTCGGATTCAAGGCTGGCAAAGGGCGCATCGAGCATTTCCCGGCGAGGCACGAGGACGATATCCAGTCCCGCCGCCGGCTTCTGTCTCCGGAACAACTCGCGGGCAAGACGTTTGGCGCGATTCCTTACAACGGCGGAACCGAGCTTGCGTGTGGCGGCTACTCCGAGTCGACACTGGCTGTTGTCGTTTGACGTCACGAACAGAGTCATAAACCGGCCTGTCAGCTTCAAGCCGTGTTCATAGACCCGCTCGAATTCCGGACGTCGCCGGACCCGCTCGTGTCGAGAAAGGCGCTCCGTCACCGGGCGCTGGCTCGTATTACCGCTCGTCCGAGACGGTGAGACGTTTCCGACCTCTGGTCCGACGGCGCTTCAGCACGATACGGCCGTTCTTTGTCGACATCCGCACGCGAAAGCCGTGTGTCTTGCTACGGCGGCGCGTATTGGGCTGAAACGTGCGCTTCCCCTTTGCCATCTTGACTGTGTCCTACACGAATTGAGCGTCGAAACGTCGTCCCGTCAAACTCCCAATACTAGCCGTCGCTCGGCGACACTGTCAAAAACGGAGTCGATCAGTGTCGCTGTGTTACAGTTCGCGGGCGTCGCGTCAGGTGCTCCGTGGTTCGGCGTCCGCTGCAGTCCATTCGGTTTCTCCCCCAAGATTTCCACACCTGTGGAAAACATTGTGGAAAAACAAATGAAACGGTCGAGTTACTGCCTAAAACGCCCTATTTTTATGGATTTCTGGCACGGCGAAGGCCTGCGGATGCCGTGTTTTCGGGCTTTCGGCAGCAGAGCCAGGCGATTTGCGAGGCACTGACGCCGTTCAGCAGGCGAAAGTCGATATTTTCCTAGTATTGTTTGGTGCTCCGCATGGACTCCAGTGTCTGGGACCAGGTCCTCAGCCGGATCGAAACCAAAGTTAACCGCCACAGCTTCTACACCTGGTTCAAGCCGACATCGTTCGTCGCCGACAGCGGTGTCTCGCTCACGGTGCGCGTGCCCAACCAGCTCTTCAAGGATTGGCTGACCA
Source organism: Vicinamibacterales bacterium (assembly GCA_035647075.1). Taxonomy (GTDB): domain Bacteria; phylum Acidobacteriota; class Vicinamibacteria; order Vicinamibacterales; family UBA2999; genus Gp6-AA40. The sequence continues at coordinate 11,185 of DASROF010000194.1, forward strand.
AGCACTATTCGATGGTTCTGGCCGAGGCGCTCGCTGAAGTGGGGCGACCAGGAACCTCCGTTCTATTCGTCACCGAAGAGACCTCCGTCGTTCAACCAGCCCCCGAGGCCGCGGCGGCGCCTGAGGCGTTCGCACTGGAACCGCCGGCAAATACCCCCACAACGGCTCCTGGTGGCCTGAATCCGCGATACACGTTCGACACCTTCATCGTTGGTCCCTCGAATCAGTTCGCGCACGCCGCCTGTCGCGCTGTCGCCGAGGCACCTTCACGCTCATATAACCCGTTGTTCATCTACGGAGGGGTTGGTCTCGGAAAGACGCACCTGATGCATGCCGTCGGTCAGTACGTGCTGCAACATGATCGCAGCCTGAAGCTGACCTACATCTCGTCGGAGCGCTTCATGAACGAGATGATCAATGCCGTCCGCTATGACCGGATTCTCGATTTCCGGGAACGGTACCGGAGCGTTGACGTTCTATTGGTGGACGACATTCAGTTCGTGTCCGGCAAAGAAGGAACACAGACGGAGTTTTTCCACACCTTCAATGCGCTCTACGACGCGCAAAAACAGATCGTGATCAGCAGCGATCGTCCCCCGCATGAGATTCCGGCGCTGGAGGAGCGTTTGCGATCGCGTTTTGAATGGGGCCTCATCGCAGATATTCAGCCGCCGGATCTCGAGACGAAAGTCGCGATTCTCAAGCGAAAAGCCGAAGGGGAGGCCGTGCCGCTCGCCGACAACGTCGCCATGTACATGGCGGGAAGATTCAAGTCGAATATTCGCGAGCTCGAGGGTTCACTTATCCGGCTGATCGCCTATGCTTCGCTGACGGGACGGGAGATTTCTCTCGACCTGGCTCAGGAGGTGTTGAAGGACGTCATCGATCAGGACGCTAAGGCGGTGACGATCGAAAGCATCCAGAAGCACATTTCCGATTACTACCAGTTGAAGGTCGGAGAGCTGAAGTCGCGCAATAACTCGAAATCGATCGCGATGCCCCGTCAGATTGCGATGTATTTGTCGAAGTCGCTCACCAACGCATCGTTGCCGGAGATCGGGAGAAGCTTCGGCGGGAAGCATCACTCAACAGTGATTCACTCAATCAAGAAAGTCGAAGAGATGCGAAAAACGGATCACGATTTCAACAATCTGATCTCGTCATTTCTCCAGACATTCAAGTGAATCCACAGGATTCCACAGCTCAGCCACGACAGGATCTGTTGACCGTTTTTGTGCTTGCAGATCCCCACTGTTTCTGAACGGTCCATGCACGGTCGGACCGCTGAATCGATGTGGCTGTAAACTATTCGAAAATAAGGATTAATTGTCCCGAACGAACTTTTGCACAGCGCCTTCTTTCTTGTATAATTTCTTATCTCTTCTGATCACTCTATAAGGGAGTGAAACCACCACTTCCGGCTCCGTTGAACGCGGACATGCCGCTCCGCGTGAGGTCCTATGGAATTAGTTGTCCGCAAGACTGAGCTTCTGCGAGAACTGCAACTTTTCCAGGGCATCGTCGAGCGCAAGAACACGATTCCGATCCTTGCGAATGTCCTGCTCGAAGCCAAAGGCGATGAGGTTCGGATGCTCGCGACCGATCTCGAAGTAGCGCTGCGGAGCAAGTGTCACGCTGCTGTGGCGAAGGGCGGTTCGCTGACGCTGCCAGCGAAAAAGCTCTACGAAATTGTGAAGGCTCTGCCTGAAACGGACGTCCGGATTGAAGAGGACAAGAACGGCGTCAAGGTTGCGGCGGACCGTTTTGATTCGCGAATGCAGACACTCCCTCGCGAAGACTTTCCGACGCTGCCTGATCTCAGTGGAAAAGCCCGTGCCACGCTTCCGCGGGCAGCGGTTCGCGAAATGGTCGCCAAGACACAGTTTGCGATTACCGGCGAAGACACACGATATTTCCTGAACGGCGCCAAGTTCGTGCTCAAGCCGCAGAGTCTGACTCTGGTCGCCACGGATGGCCATCGCCTGGCGCTCGTCGATGTGAACCATGCGACGGGCGTGGAAACGGAAATCGGCGTCATCCTTCCGAAGAAGACCCTCTTGGAGCTTGGAAAGCTGCTGGCCGAAGGCGAAGGGGATATTCAGTTCGAAAGCGGGGAGAACCACCTGTTCTTCGAAGTGGCTGGCCGTGTGCTGATTTCGCGGATGATCGACGGACAGTTTCCCGCGTACGAGAGAGTCATCCCGAAAGGCAACGACAAGGTCATCGAGTTCGATCGTGATCGGCTCACCAGCGCCGTCAAGCGCGTCGCGTTGCTCTCCAACGAACGCTCGCGGGCAGTGAAGTTCGAAATCACCAAGGGGAAGGTCGAGGTGACGTCGAGCTCGTCCGAGTTTGGCGAAGCGCGCGAAGAAGTTGCGGTCGACTACACCGGCACCCCGCTCGCCATTTCATTCAATGCGCAATACGTCCTGGACTTCCTCAACGTCGTGGAAACCGAGGTGGTGTCGCTGTCGTTGAAGGACGAAGTGAGCCAGGCTGTCATGAAACCCATCGGCGCAGACGGCTATGACTACACCTACGTGATCATGCCGATGCGCATCTGAAAACGCGTGGAACATCCGGATCAGCAGAACACGACTCAGCCCGACGCCGTTCTCCCTGACGAGCCACACGTCCCAGTGGGTGGCAACGGGTCGGACGAGTACGGTGCGGACAAGATCAAGGTCCTCGAGGGCCTCGAGGCGGTGCGCAAACGGCCGGCGATGTACATCGGGTCGACCGGAGCGCCCGGGTTGCATCATCTCGTCTACGAGATCGTCGACAACTCCATCGACGAAGCGCTCGCCGGCTTCTGCGACCAGGTCAACGTCACGATTCACATCGACCACTCGATTACCGTTGTCGATAACGGACGTGGCATTCCCGTGGATCAGCACACAAGCGGGAAGTCGGCCGCGGAAGTCGTCCTGACGGTTCTTCATGCAGGCGGCAAGTTCGACAACGACAGCTACAAAGTGTCTGGCGGTCTCCACGGCGTTGGCGTATCGGTTGTCAACGCCTTGTCGGAGCGCCTGGATCTCGAGATCTGGCGTAACGGCAACGTCTATCAGCAAAGCTACGAGCGCGGCACTCCCGTGACCGATCTGGTGGTCGCCGGCACGACACAGAAGCGCGGTACGAAGGTCACGTTCAAGCCAGACGTCCAGATCTTCGAAACCACGGAATACAGCTTCGACACGCTGGCGCAGCGTCTCCGCGAACTCGCCTTCCTGAATGGTGGCATTCTCATCACGATTGACGACGAGCGCGACGGCAAGAACCACAAGTTCCAGTACGAAGGCGGGATCGTCTCGTTCGTGCAGCACCTGAACAAGAACAAGGCGGTCGTGAACGACAAGCCGATCTTCATGAAGGGCGAGAAGGACGGCATCGACGCTGAAATCGCACTGCAGTGGAACGACGCCTACACCGAGTTGGTGTTCACGTTCGCGAACAACATCAACACGCACGAAGGCGGCACGCACCTCTCCGGTTTCCGCGCAGCTCTGACTCGGACCATCAATGCGTACGCGGTCAAGAACAATCTGGCGAAGGACCTGAAGGACGCCAGCATCAGCGGTGACGACATCCGCGAAGGGCTGACGGGCGTCGTCAGCGTGAAGATTCCACGGCCGCAGTTCGAGGGCCAGACGAAAACGAAGTTAGGCAATACCGAGGTAAAAGGGATCGTTGAAGCGATCATCAACGACCGCCTCAGCCAGTTCCTCGAAGAGAATCCCGCCGTCGCCAAGCGAGTCATCGGCAAGGCCGTCGATGCGGCGCGGGCGCGCGAAGCGGCGCGGAAGGCGCGCGATCTCGTCCGCCGCAAAGGTGCGCTCGACGGAAGCAGTCTCCCTGGCAAGCTGGCGGACTGCCAGGAACGCGATCCAGCGCAAAGCGAGCTCTACATCGTCGAAGGCGAATCGGCAGGCGGCTCCGCGAAGCAGGGGCGCGATCGGCGGTTCCAGGCCATCCTGCCCATTAAGGGCAAGATCCTGAACGTCGAGAAGGCACGCTTCGACAAGATGCTGGGGAGCGACGAAATCAAGACGATGATCGCTGCTCTCGGCTGTGGCATCGGCACCGAGGATTTCGATATCGAGAAATTGCGTTACCACCGCGTCATCATCATGACCGACGCGGACGTCGACGGTTCGCACATCCGTACGCTGCTGCTGACGTTCTTCTACCGCCAGATGCCGCAACTGATCGATCGCGGCCACGTGTTCATTGCGCAGCCGCCGTTGTTCCGCGCCAAACGCGGCCGCACCGAGACCTACATCAAGGACGAGCGCGAGCTCGAGAGCTTCCTGGCTCGCCGCGCGGTGGAATCGCGAGTCGTGAAGATGGCGGACGGGGGCGAACTGTTCGGCGAGGCGCTCGAGCACCGGCTGCAGCGGATGATCGCCTACCGGAAACTTCTCCAGCAGGTGACGCGGCGGGGGATGCCACCAGAAATCGTCACCGCGTTGCTGTACACGGACGCGCGCGACAAGTCGTACTTCGAAACGAAGGACCGCCTGGACGTGCTGTGCCAGCGAATGACCACGCCCAGTCGCACGGTCAACGTGGGTCGCGACGACGAGCACAACGCCTTCTTCCTCGACATCGAGGATCGTTCGCACGGCTATCCGCGGCGGTTCGTCCTTGGCGTGGACTTCATTTCGTCCGGCGAGTACCGCACATTGATGAATGCCTATCGCGAAATCCACGACATTCGCTTCCCGGTCGTGGTCAAAACGATGGAGACATCGCGTGCAGACGAAGTCGAGGACGCCGGAACTGCGGCCGCCGATGGCAGCGCGATCGGCGGGGCGCCACTCGACGACGCGACGAAGCTAGCGGCAGAACCCAAGGACCGCGTCGCCGAAGCGGTTGGTGCGCGTGCCGCGAAGAAGGAGCCAGATACGACGCTGGCCGACCCGGACGCGTTCGTCGAGTACTTCATCAGCGCGGGCAAGAAGGGGATCGCCGTGAACCGCTACAAGGGACTCGGCGAGATGAACCCCGACACGCTGTGGAGCACAACCATGGATCCGGACGTGCGAACCTTGCTCGAGGTCCGCGCCGAAGATCACGCCGAAGCCGACCAGATGTTTACGACACTGATGGGCGATCAGGTCGAGCCGCGACGAAAGTTCATCGAGGACCACGCGCTCGATGTCCGCAACCTCGACGTGTAGACGTCTTTTTGCCTGAGCCCCGTTGCCTTTGGCCTGAGACAGCCCTCGGGCCCAGGGCCTCCGGCCTTGGGCCTGCTGATTGATGACCGCACAGAACGCGAACCGCCTGCCCGTCAATATCGAAGACGAGATGAAGCGCTCGTACATGGATTACGCCATGAGCGTAATCATCGGGCGCGCTCTCCCAGACGTACGAGACGGCCTGAAGCCCGCGCACCGGCGCGTGCTTTACGGCATGAAGGCGATGGGCCTCTCGTCGACGCGCGGCTATCGCAAGTGCGCGAAGATCGTCGGCGAGGTGATGGGCAACTATCACCCGCACGGCGATGCGTCGATCTACGACACGCTCGTCCGCCTCGCGCAGGATTTCAACATGCGCGCGCCGCTCGTGGACGGCCAGGGCAACTTCGGCAGCATCGACGGCGACCCGCCCGCGGCCATGCGATACACCGAGGCGCGGCTGAAGGCGCTGGGCGACGAGATGATGACGGATCTCGACAAGGAGACCGTTGACTTCGTCCCCAACTACGACGAGACCACCGAAGAACCATCGGTATTGCCGGCACCGTTTCCGAACCTGCTGGTGAACGGGTCGGCGGGCATCGCCGTCGGCATGGCGACGAACATCCCGCCACACAACCTGGGCGAGGTCGTCAACGCGGTTATCTGGACCATCGAATCGAGCTATCTGGAGACGCCGCCCACCGCCGGCGAGCGCCAGCGCAAGCTGCTGGAGCTCGTGCCCGGTCCCGACTTTCCCACCGGCGGCTACATCGTTGGCCGAGCGGGGATCCAGCAGGCGTACCTCACCGGCCGCGGCATGGTCATCATGCGCGCCAAGGCCGAAATCGAGGTGTCGAAGAAGGGTGATCGGCAGTCGATCGTCATCACGGAAATCCCCTACCAGGTGAACAAGGCGCGTCTGATCGAACGCATTGCCGACCTGGTGCGCGAGAAGACGATTGAAGGCATTTCCGACATCCGCGACGAATCAGATCGCGCGGGGATGAGCATCGTCATCGAACTCAAGCGTGGCGAAGTTGCGGACGTCATCCTCAATAACCTGTACAAGCACACCGCGCTGCAGAGCAGCTTCGGCGTCATCATGCTCGCCATCGTTGGCGGTCGGCCGCGCGTGCTCACGCTGACGGAGCTGATCGACAACTTCATCGAGTTCCGGCGCGACGTGGTCCGACGCCGGACCGAGTTCGAGCTGCGCAAGGCCGAGGCACGGGCCCACATCCTCGAAGGGTTGAAGATCGCGCTCGATCATCTGGACGCAGTAATCGCGCTGATCCGCGCGGCCAAGAATCCCGGTGAAGCCCGCGACGGACTGATGACGCAGTTCGGACTGACGCAGGTCCAGGCGCAGGCCATTCTCGACATGCAGTTGCAGCGGCTGACCGGCCTCGAGCGGCAGAAGATCCTCGACGAGCTGGCGGAGCTGCTCAAGACGATTGAGCGGCTGCGTGCGATTCTGTCGAGCGAGAAGCTGCTGATGGAAATCGTCGTCCGCGAGCTCCGCGACGTGCGCGACCGCTATGGCAATGAACGCCGTACCGAAATCCTTGCCGAGGCCGGTGAATTCCGCATCGAGGACCTGATTGCCGAAGAGGACATGGCGATCACGGTGAGCAACACCGGTTACATCAAGCGTACGGCGATCACCAGCTATCGCAACCAGCGCCGCGGCGGCAAAGGCCGCATCGGCATGCGTACGCGTGAGGAAGATTTCGTCAGCCACCTGTTCGTGGCCTCAACGCACGCCTACATCATGATCTTCTCGGACCGCGGACGCGCCTACTGGCTGAAGGTGCATGAGATTCCAGACGTGGGTCCTGATGGTCGCGGCAAGGCGATCGCCAACCTGGTCTCGATGCAGGACGGCGAGCGCATTGCGGCGCTGCTCGCCGTCAAGGAGTTTGAAGAGAACAAATTCATCGTGATGGGGACCAAGCGCGGCGAAGTGAAGAAGACTGAGTTACGCGCGTTCAGTAATCCGCGTGCGGGCGGCATCATCGCCATGGACGTCGAGGAGGGCGATGCGGTGATCGCGGTTCAGGTCTCCGACGGCAGCAACGAAATCTTCATCGGAACCAGGAACGGGATGTCGATTCGCTTCAAGGAAACGGACGTCCGGTCGATGGGCCGCGCTGCCGGCGGCGTTCGCGGCATCGAGCTCAGGGAAGACGACGAAGTCGTGGCCATGGAGGTGTTGGAAGCTGGCGGCACGATCCTCTCGGTGACCGAACAGGGGTACGGCAAGCGCACCGGGCTCGATGAGTACCGTGTGCAGTCGCGGGGTGGCATCGGCATCATCAACATCCAGACCAGCGATCGCAACGGTAAGGTCGTCGGCATGACCCAGGTACACGACGACGACGAGTTGATGGTGATCACTCAGCAGGGCAAGATTCTGCGAATGGCGTCTCGCGACATTCGGACGATCGGGCGGTCGACTCAGGGCGTGCGTCTGATCGACATCGAAGGCGACGATCGGACCGTCTCGATTGCCAGGCTCGTCGAGAAAGACGACGACTCCTCCAACGGGAGCGCTGAACCGACCGTGGACAACGGCAACGATGCCGTACCGGCCCCGCCGACCGAACCGGAGGAATAGCCTGACACGGCTGATGCTGGGCGTCGCGTGTACTGCGATTGCGTGCGGCGTCCTCTCCCCCGAAGAGCAGCTGCTGACGGACTTTTTTGAGGCGGCACGCGTCTACGACACGGCCGTGATGGCCCGACTCTCCGCGGTTCCAATGAATCCGCGTGCGGACGGCATCGTCGACGGGTTCGCAATTCGAACCGTTGATCGCTCCGACACTGAGCGCGAGCGCGTCACGGTGTCCGCGAACGTCCGCCGGTTCGACGGCAAGAGCCAAGCTCGCGACTTGGTCTTTACCGTGACCCATCGGGACGGCCGGTGGTTCATTCAGGAGTGGCGCTAGGCGACTTCGAGCTTGGCAAACTTGGCGCGAAGCGTCTTCTGCCCCACCGACACGAACCTCACAATCAGCTTCGTGTCGTCATCGAGCGGCTCTACGCTGAGGACTGTGCCGACGCCAAAAGCCGGGTGTCGGACGCGCACGCCCGGTTTCAATCCAGACGGGACCGACTGGTCCTCGTCTTCGTAGGCATAGGCCGGTGAGTCTTCGCGACTGCGCCCGCGGTAGCCGCTTCCCTTTCCGTACGACGTCCCGCGGAACTGTGAGAAAGACTGCTGCGGCGCCATGTAGGCCGACGGCACCTCTTCCACGAGACCAGCCGGAATCTCGTCGATAAACCTGGATGGGTCGGTCGACTGATAATCGCCGAATACCCGCCGACGGGCGGCTGACGTGAGCACGAGCCGTCGTTGCGCACGCGTAATCCCGACGTAGCAGAGCCGCCGCTCTTCTTCGAGCTCCGCCTCGTCTTCTGCCGACCGTGAATGCGGGAACAACCCTTCCTCGAGGCCGGCGATCATGACGACCGGAAACTCGAGCCCTTTAGCGCTGTGCAGCGTCATCATCAGCACGCGGGCGTCCCGTGAGCCGGATTCTTCATCGACGTCTGAGAGCAACGACAACTGATCGACGAAGCCAGCCAGCGACGGTTCAGCCGATCGTGTTTCGTATTCCCGGGCCGCCGAGACAAGCTCCATGAGGTTCTCGATACGGCTCTCGGCCTCTTCGCTTCGCTCCTCCCGGAGATCCTGCAGGTAGCCGCTGCGATCGAGGACTTTCCCCAGGGCTATCGACACCGATTCCTCGGCCGCCATCGAGGTCAGGTTGACAATCAGATCCCGGAACGCGGTGAGCGCCGCAGACGCGCGAGCGTTGAGAAGGCGGCCGTCGAGTGCGTGAACGAGCCTCGCCCAGAGCGAGTTGTTGGTGGCAACCGGCTGCAGCCCCGCCAGCAGCGGTGGCAGCTTGACGTCATCGCCGAGCTCGACGGCGTCGAGCGAATCCATGACGCCCTTGCCGATTCCCCGCGCCGGCACGTTGATGACACGCCGGAGGCTCACATCGTCGTGCGGGTTGAGGACGAGACGAAGGTACGCCAGAGCGTCCTTGATTTCTTTCCGTTCGTAGAACCGAACGCCGCCCACAATCTTGTAGGCGATGCCGGACCGCCGCAGAGCGTCTTCGACGGTTCGCGACTGAGCGTTGGTGCGGTACAGAACAGCGACGGTGTTGTCCGGATCCTCGTGCAGGGCCGTCCGTGATGTGCGGGCGATGAACTCCGCCTCGTCGATATCGTCCCCGGCACGGTAGTAGAGGATCCGGGCACCGCCGGCACGATCCGTATACAGTCGCTTTTCCTTACGGTTGCGGTTCTGTGAGATCACGGCGGAGGCCGCGTCCAGAATCACCTGCGTGGAGCGATAGTTCCGTTCGAGACGAACGATCATCGCCTCGGGAAAGTCGTGCTCGAAGTCCAGGATGTTGCGCAGATCGGCACCGCGCCACTTGTAGATCGACTGGTCCGGATCGCCGACGACGCACAGATTGCGATGCGCGCCGGCCAGTTGTTGTATCAGTAAGTACTGCGGTCGGTTCGTGTCCTGGTATTCATCGACCATCACAAACCGAAACTTCTGCGCATAACGTTCCCGCACGGCCGGCGTCTTATCGAACAGCTCCACCGTGCGAAGGAGCAGATCGTCGAAATCCAGCGCGTTCGCGTCTTTCAGGCGCTGCAGGTAGATCTCGTACAGCTTCCCGATCTGCGCATCTTTCGGATTCCAGGCATTGACCGCAAACGTCTCTGGCCCTTCCATCCGGTTCTTGGCATGGCTGATTCGGGATAACGCAAGTCGTGGCTGCAGCGTGCTGTCGTCCTGCCCGATTTCGCGCAGCGCCTGCTTCATCACGGTGAGCTGATCGGTCGAGTCGTAGATGACGAAGTCGCGCGAGAGGCCGATGTGCGGAGCTTCCCGACGCAACAGTCGCGCACAGACGGCGTGGAAGGTCGAAATCCACATGCGCTGACAGTCGGTCCGCAACAGCGTTTCGACGCGCGTGCGCATCTCCCCCGCCGCTTTGTTCGTGAACGTCACCGCGAGGATGCGATCGGGATCAGCCAGCTGCTCGCCGACGATGTGGGCGATCCGATGCGCGATGACCCTGGTCTTCCCTGAGCCGGCGCCGGCGAGGATCAGCAGCGGACCTTCTGTCTTGAGGACAGCTTCCTGTTGTTCTGGATTGAGGCTGGAGAGAAGGTCCAAGCCTCTATCTTACCGTCGTCGCAAGAGGGTCGACCTGAAGGTCGGCCGCTACTCTACTGTCACGGACTTCGCCAGGTTGCGAGGCTGATCCACGTCGCAACCGCGCCGGACTGCGATGTGGTACGCGAGCAGCTGCAGCGGGATCGTCATGACGACAGGTGTGAGCATGCCGGCAGTCCGCGGCATTGCGAGGATCACGTCATTCTTTGGGTCGAGAATCGCCGCCAGGCGTGAATCGCCCTCAGTCGTGACCGCGATCACCGACCCGCCTCGGGCTTTTGCTTCCTGCACGTTGCCGATCATCTTTTCAAACACGTGGTCGTCTGGAGCAATTGCGACGACCGGCATACGCTCATCGATCAGCGCGATCGGCCCGTGCTTCATCTCTCCTGCCGGGTACCCTTCGGCGTGGATGTAGGAAATTTCCTTGAGCTTCAGTGCGCCCTCGAGCGCGATTGGATAATGGATCCCCCGACCCAGGAACAGAAAATCCGTTCGGTTGTAGAACTTCTCTGCGATGCGTTCTGTAGCCGCGGACGCCTTGATCGCCTGTTCAATGACATGCGGCAGCTGGAGGAGCTGCTCGATATGGTTGCGGATCTCGGCAGCCGAGAGCGTGCCGCGCACTTGCGCCATGTGAAGCGCCAGGATCTGTAACGCAACGAGCTGGGACGTGAAGGCCTTGGTTGACGCGACGCCGATTTCCGGCCCGGCGTGCGTATAAACCGTGCCGTCCGCTTCGCGAGTGGCCATGCTGCCGACCACGTTGCAGATGGCGATGCTGCTCGCGCCTTTGCGCTTGCTCTCTCTCAGCGCCGCCAGCGTGTCGGCCGTTTCGCCCGACTGGGTAATGACGATCGCGAGCTCATTGTCGGACACGATCGGGTTCCGATACCGGTACTCCGAGCCGTAGTCCACTTCCACTGGTACCTTGGCCAGCGCCTCGATCAGATACTTGCCGACCAGCCCGGCATGCCACGACGTGCCGCACGCGATGATGGTGACTTTCTGGAGCGCCCTGAGCTTCTCGTCGGCGATGTTCAGGTCTTCGAGAAAGATCCGCCCGCGGTCGATCGACACACGTCCAAGGATCGTGTCGCGTGCAGACGTCGGCTGCTCGAAGATTTCCTTGAGCATGAAGTGCTTGTGGCCGCCCTTCTCCGCCGCGATCGGATCCCACATCACGCGCTGAGTGGTCTTTGAGACCGCGCGCCCGTCGTAGTCGGTGAAGTCGACGCCTGACCGTGTGATGACCGCCATTTCCTCGTCGCCGAGGAACACCACATCGCGTGTGTGGCTCAGGATGGCGGGGATATCAGACGCGACAAAGAACTCGTCCTTCCCCAGGCCGACGACGATCGGCGGCCCGTTACGCACGGCCACGATTTTTTCCGGGTCCTCGGCGGAGACGAGGACGAGCGCAAACATGCCGCGCATCAGCTTCAGTGCCCGTCGGACGGCGTTCTCCAGGCCGTCCGCCTTCATCTCGCGCTCAACGAGATGCGCGACGATTTCGGTGTCCGTCTCTGTCTTGAAATCGTGGCCCTGCCGCTGCAGTTCGGCCTTGAGTTCAAGATAGTTCTCGATGATGCCGTTATGGACGACGACGATGCGGCCCGTGCAGTCGCGGTGCGGGTGGGCGTTCTCTTCGGTAGGACGGCCGTGTGTGGCCCACCGCGTGTGGCCGACGCCGTACAGCCCGTCAACAGGCTCGTTCTTGATGGTGAGTTCGAGGTTGGCCAGCTTCCCTGCCGAACGGCGCAGCTCGATGCCGTGTTCCCCCACCAGCGCCACGCCAGCGGAGTCGTAGCCCCGGTATTCCATCCGCCGCAGGCCGTCGAGCAGTATTGGCACGACCGGTTTTGAACCGATGTATCCGATGATCCCGCACATCTGCGTCTGTCTCCCTGTCCGTCTACGTCTTATCCGTCGCCCGCTTGCGCGCGACCCAGCCTTCGATGTTCCGTTGCTTCCCGGCGCTGACCGCAAGTGCGCCTGGAGGAACGTTCTCGCGAACCGTCGTGCCGGTGCCGACGTAAGCACCGCGTCCCACGGTCACGGGCGCGATCAGCTGTGTGTCGCTCCCGATGAATGCGTCGTCTTCGATGGAGGTCTGATGTTTGGTCGTGCCGTCGTAATTGCAGATGATTGTGCCGGCGCCAATGTTGACGTTCGCGCCGATCGCGGCGTCGCCAAGGTAGGCGTGGTGATTCGCCTTTGACCCCGGCCCAAGCGTCGTGTTCTTCAGCTCCACGAAGTTCCCGACCTTTGCCTTCTCCCGGACCACCGACTCAGCCCGCAGATGCGCGAAAGGTCCGATCGACGCGCCGTCTGCAACCCTCGCACCAGCGATCAGACTGAAGCTATTAACCGCGACGTGGGCGCCGATCGTCGAATCGACGATCCTCACGTGCGCCTGGATTTCGCACGCATTGCCGATGCGCGTGTGACCTTCGAGGACTACGCCGGGATGGATCACGGTGTCGGCGCCCACTTCAACATCCGGGTCGATATACGTCGTTGCCGGATCAACGAGCGTCACGCCGGCCGCCATCAGCTCTTCATTCTTGTTCTGTCTCACGATCCTGCTCACTTCCGCGAGTTCACTGCGGCTGTTGATGCCACGGATTTCGTCAGGGTTGGCCACCATGAGCGTTTCGACCGGCTTCTTCCGGCGCCGATAGATCGCCACCAGGTCGGTCAGGTAGTACTCACCCTGGGCGTTCTGGGACGCGATCCCTCGCAACGCATCGAACAAGGGGTCGAGGTCGAACGCGTAGATACCGCTGTTGATTTCGTGTATCTGACGTTCTGCCGGGGACGCGTCGCGTTCCTCCACGATTCGGACGATCCGGCCGCCAGTGCGGACGATCCGGCCGTAGCCGTAGGGCCGATCCACTGTGGCTGTGACTACAGTCGCTGCGGCATTTGCGCGACAGTGCGTCTCCATCAAGCTCACCAATGTCTCCGGCCGTAGAAGTGGGACATCGCCTGAAAGGAGCACCAGCGTTCCGGAACGTCCCCGGAGCACGGGCTCCGACTGCTGTAGCGCGTGAGCGGTGCCCAATTGAGGGTCCTGCACGACCACTTGAAGGCCCGGCTCAACGGTCAGATGCTCGCGAATCCTCTCGGCCTGATGACCGACGACGACCGTCACCGTGGCCGGCGACAGCGATTGAGCGGTTCGCAGCGCGTAATCGATCAGGCTCCGGCCGCACAGACGGTGAAGTACTTTTGGTAGAGCTGACTTCATCCGAGTGCCCTGCCCAGCTGCCAGCACGACGACGTGCGTCTCGGCGGTCATTCGAACCGGCGAAAAGCTGCACGAGCTGAGCCAAGATGACCCAAACAGCGCGGCAGCCACCACGATTGGTCTAACAACCTATCTCTTGGTTCGCTCAATAGCCGCATACACCTGCCTCGATGGGATCCCGAGGCGCTGAGCCGTTGCGCGAACGGCCTCACGACGCGAAATCGGCTCCAGATCTGTTATATGACCAAATTCAGCCGCGATGTCTTCATCACTGGCAAATCTGGCCTCGACCTGCTTTGATTGTTGACCAATCTGCGAAATTACGACGGTAAATTCACCTTTAGGGCGAGTTGCAAGCATCTCAGCCAGCTGAGAGGCCGTTCCGCGTAAGAACTCCTGGTGGAGCTTCGTCAGTTCACGCCCCAACATTATTTGTCGATCGCCCAATGTTTCGGCAGCAGTGCGTAACGTGGCCCCAATTCTGTGCGGTGCTTCGAAGAATGTGACCGTCCCCTGGATCTTGGACAACGCTTGGAACCACCTTGTTCTGTCTGTTGACCTATATGGTGGAAATCCAGCAATAGTCAGTGGGATTAGTGGAAATCCAGACGCCACTGCAGCAGTCAACGCCGCGCTCACCCCAGGTATCGGTTCGACGGGAATTCCGCGTTCGATACAGGCACGCACCAGCTCGACGCCGGGATCTGAAATCCCTGGGGTACCAGCGTCGGTTACAAGCGCGACTGCCTTCGACTCCTCCAAACGCGAAATGAGCTTGGGTAGGGCCGTCCTCGTGTTGTGCTGGTGAAAACTTACCGTCGGGGTCGAGATCGCGTGACGGGCCAGAAGCCGGGCTGTTCGCCGGGTGTCTTCTGCGGCGATCAGATCGGCTTCGCGAAGGACCCTGAGCGCGCGGAGCGTAATGTCTTCAAGGTTGCCGATTGGCGTGGCGACAACGAAGAGAGTGCCGGGCATGACGCGTGGACGCCCGCGCAGGCGTGTCTCGAGCGGGTGGTTATTGTACCATCGGGAGATGTGCGCTCACGGATCGACCACACCGAGCGCCACCCATGACGCGGCATGTACCCATCGGAGCCATTTCCCCACTTCGTCGACGACTACCTAGCGTACCTGTATGAGGTTCATCCCACCCAGGCGAGCCTGGACGGAGTCCACGTACACGACGACCTGCTGGAGGATCTGAGCCGCCCGGCGGTCGACGCCGACCTTCGTGCCCTCTCCGGTTTCGGCCGACGCCTCCACCAGATCGACGCGTCGCAACTCCCTCGCGTTGAACAGGTTGAACATCGCATCGTCGGGGCGAACATCGAGTCCCGGATGTATGAACTGGAGGCGATCCGGACGTGGGATCGCAATCCTCAGATCTACGCGGATGCCCTCGGCATGAGCCTGGCTGGGCAGGCGCTCTTTTCATATTCAACGGAACCGGAGCGAGCGCGTCGCGTGGCGTCGAAACTGCGACAGGTTCCCCGCCTTGTTCAGGCCGCCCGCGAAAACATCAAGGAGACGCCTGGGATTTTCGTGAAGGTCGGCCTCGAGGCGTGGCGCGGGACGTTGAAGTTCATTGAGAGCGACCTGCCGAGGGCGTTTTCGTCGCTGGACGACCTTCACATCCTGGGCGACCTTGCCGACACGTCAACAGAAGCCGCGGCAGCCATCTCTGCGTATCTCGAGTACCTCGAAACGGATCTCGCGCCGAGGGCCAAGGCGTCCTTCCGGTTGGGACGCGAACGCTTCGAGCAGAAGCTGAAGCTGGAAGAGGGCATTACGCTCTCCGCCGATCGCCTGCTCGCAATCGCCATGCGCGAACTTCACGAGGTGCAGGAAGAGTTCCGGAGCGTCGCGGGGCGGCTGAACGGGGGTGACCCGCTCGAGGTCTGGAAGCGCGCGAAAGAGGACCATCCTGCGCCGGGCGCCCTCGTCACCGTCGCGCAGGCCCATCTCAAGGAACTCGAGGAGTTCCTTCAGCGACAGGCGATCGTCACCGTTCCGGCGAGCGAGCCAGTGGTCGTTGCTCCGACACCGGAGTTCCTCCGCTGGGCGTTTGCGAGCATGTGGACGCCCGGGCCGTTCGAGACGAAGCCAAGTCGCGCGTACTACTATCTGACCGACGTCGATCGCGCGTGGCCGGCGGATCGACAGGAAGAACACCTTCGCGATTTCAATGCCCCAACGTTGTGGAGCATTTCGATCCACGAGGTCTACCCGGGTCACTTCCTGCAGGCACAGCACTCTCGCCAGGTCGAGTCGAAGGTACGCAAGTCGACGCTGCTTGCGTCAAACGCGTTCGTCGAGGGATGGGCCCATTACTGCGAGCACATGATGATGGAGGCCGGCTTCCGCCGTGGTGATGCTGCGCTTCGCCTCGGACAGCTCGCGGAGTCTCTCGTGCGGCTGGCGCGGTTTGTGGTGGGCATTCGGCTGCACTGCGAGGATCTGTCGGTTGAGCAGGGGATGCGCTTCTTCAGAGACGAGGCCTTCCTCGAGGAAGCGACAGCGCGACGGGAAGCTGAACGAGGCACGTTCGATCCGGGCTATATCGTCTATTCGCTCGGCAAGCTGATGATGCTCAAGCTGCGGCGCGATTATCAGGAACAGATCGACGGCAAGTTTTCGTTGCGTACGTTCCACGACGCGGTGCTCGCACAGGGGACAGCCCCGTTGTGGGCCCATCGGCGCCTGCTGTTGAACGAAACCGCCGACGCGTCATTGGAGTAGCGATGCCGCTGTACGAATACGAATGCGACGCCTGCGGCGGCCGCTTCGAAGTGATCCAGAAGTTCTCCGAAATCACGGAGCAGTGCCGTCGGTGTGGCAAAGGTCCTGTTCGGCGCCTGATGTCGTCGCCAGCGATTCAGTTCAAAGGAAGCGGCTTCTACATCACCGACTACGCGCAGAAGGGGAAGTCGGAAGCGTCCGGGGAAGGCGGCGGCTCATCGGAGAAGAAGACCGAGACCGCGAAGTCCGATAGCACCACGAAGTCCGACGCTCCCGCCTCGACGTCGACTCCCTCGACGTCCACGAACTCGAAAGACTAGAGCACCGGCGTCTTCAGATCGTGCACTCTGTCGAGGTACTCACGGAACGGCACCGCGAGCTCCGGACGCTTTAACGCGAAGTAGACCAGCGCTTTCAAGAAGCCAAGCTTGTTGCCCGTGTCGTGGCGGACGCCGTCAACTTCGACGGCGTAGATCGGCCGTTTCTTCAACAGCTGGCGAAGACCGTTTGTCAGTTGAATCTCTCCGGTGCGGTCTGCGGAGATCGACTCGAGGGCTGGGAAGATGTCCGGTGTCAACACGTAACGGCCGATGATCGCGAGATTCGAAGGCGCTTCCTCGAGCCGGGGCTTTTCGACAAGATCCGTGATCCGATAGACACCTCGCCCGAGGTCCGCGCTCTCGTCGAAGGCGACGATGCCGTAGCTGGAAACGTCCTCCGTTCGAACTCGCTCGACGGCGAGGACGGGCCCCTGCAATCGCTCGTAGACGTCGATCATCTGACGCAGAGCCGGCGGATTCGCGTCGATCACATCGTCGCCAAGAATCACCGCGAACGGCTCGTCCCCGATGAGCGACTTGGTGACGAGCACGGCATGTCCCAGTCCGAGCGGTTCGCCCTGGCGGACGTACGACACCTGAATGAGGGAAGTGATTCGACGGATCTCCTCGAGCTGCGCCGTCTTTCCCCGCTGTTCGAGAAAGCTTTCAAGCTCAACGTTCACGTCGAAGTGGTCTTCGATGGCGTTCTTTCCGCGGCCGGTCACGATGACGATGTTGCGGACGCCGGATTCGACGGCTTCCTCGACGCCGTACTGGATGACCGGCTTGTCAACGAGGACCAGCATTTCCTTCGGTTGCGCTTTGGTTGCGGGAAGGAATCTGGTGCCGAGACCTGCGGCTGGGAACACGGCTTTTCGAACGACGGCAGCGCCCATGAGCGCATGGTATCTCAGCTAAACTTGCTGCGTGATTGATCCCGGGTTCGTCCGCGACAAGCCCGACGCCGTGCGCGAGGGGCTCGCCAAGCGCGGAGCTGACTATTCGCGCGAGCTCGAAGAGCTCGCGGCACTCGACATTCAGAGGCGCCGGTTGCTGCCGGAGGTCGAAGAGCTCAAGCGTCAGCAGAATGCTGCCGGCGATGAAGTGGCGCGGGCGAAGCGGCAGGGCCTCGATGTCACGACGATCCAGGAAACGAGTCGCGCGCGCAATCAGCAGATCAAGCAACTGAGCGCCGAGCTCGAAGCGATCGAACAGCGTCGTACTCGCGGACTGCTGGATCTCCCGAACATTCCTCACGAGAGCGTTCCAGTAGGGAAAAGCAGCGAGGACAACGTCGAGTTCCATCGCCGCGGCACACCGCGGACGTTCGACTTCGCGCCGCAGGCACATTGGGATCTCGGACCGGCACTCGGCATCATCGACTTCGAGCGGGGCACCAAGGTGGCCGCCGCGCGGTTTTCCGTGCTGGTCGGAGATGGCGCGAAGCTCGCGCGCGCGCTCATCAACTTCATGCTCCACCTGCACACCACCGAGCACGGCTACACGGAGATTGAGCCGCCGTTCATGGTCAACTCCGCGTCGCTCACAGGCACCGGGAACCTGCCGAAGTTCGAGGCCGATCTCTTCAAGATTGCCGGCGACTGGGATCTCTTTCTGGTACCGACGGCGGAGGTGCCGCTCACGAACATGCATCGCGGCGAAATCCTCGACGGCCGCGACCTGCCGATCAGGTACACCGCGTACACGCCATGTTTCCGGAGTGAAGCCGGCTCGTATGGGGCTGACGTGCGGGGGCTCATTCGCCAGCATCAGTTCGACAAGGTGGAGCTGATGGTGTTTTCGCCGCCAGGCAAGTCGTACGACGAACTGGAGCGGCTTACATCAAACGCGGAAGAGGTGTTGAACCGGCTCGAACTGCCGTACCGGCGCGTACTGTTGTGCAGCGGCGACATGGGCTTCGCGTCGGCGAAGACCTATGACCTCGAGGTGTGGCTGCCAGGGCAGAACACCTATCGGGAAATTTCCTCGTGCACCAATACCGAGGATTTTCAAGCCCGGCGCGCAAACATCAAGTTCCGGCCCGAAGGGACCGGCAAAGCAGAGTTCGCGCATACGTTGAACGGTTCCGGGCTGGCGGTCGGTCGTACCCTCATCGCGATCCTCGAGAACTATCAACAGGCCGACGGCTCTGTCGTCGTCCCGGAAGCCTTGCGTCCGTACATGAACGGCGTAGCCGTCATCCGCAAACGGTAACAGCGTGGCCGGCGAGGCCGCCTACCTCGACAAAGCCATCGATCGATACGTCCTCAGATCCGTGTTGTTAAGAGAGAACCGACGGGGACCGCTGTGGCAAACGAGTTACCATCGAGAACGGCCGACTACGGAGGGATGGCCGAGTGGTTGATGGCGACGGTCTTGAAAACCGTTGTACCCGAAAGGGTATCGGGGGTTCGAATCCCTCTCCCTCCGCCAGCCTTCGCTCACGCGGGTTGACGTCGACGCGTGAGCTTCGGCTCGGCGAGCCGACGAAGGCTGTCCACGCCGAAGCGCGACGCGTGCAGGCGGACCGGACCCAACTGAGCTTTGTATCCGGGAAACGACTTTGCACTCCGAACGTGCGGAGGGACTCTGATGAAGATTGTGTGTTTCGTTACCGCGGTTATTCTCCTGATGGGCTCGTCGGCCTATGCCGACCTTTCCACCAGTGAACTGGAACGCGTTCAGAAGGCCACTGAGGTGGTCAGTGCGTTACGCCAGGCGCCCGACCGGGGCATTCCTGAAGACCTGTGGGGCAAGGCTGAATGCGTGATCGTGATGCCGAGCGTGAAGAAAGCCGCCTTTGGTGTCGGCGGCGAGTTTGGCAAGGGTGTGATGAGCTGCCGGCAGGGCAGTGACTGGACCGCACCGGTCTTCATGGAAATGGGCAAGGGCAGCATCGGATTTCAGATCGGGGCGCAAGCCACCGACCTCGTCCTGCTGGTCATGAACCGTCAAGGCGTCAATCGCATGCTCGAGGATCACGTGACGCTCGGAACGGATGCATCGGTAGCAGCCGGCCCCGTTGGCCGCACCGGCGCCGCGGCGACCGATCACAAGTTCACCGCCGAAGTGCTCTCATACTCGCGGTCAAAGGGCTTATTCGCGGGCATCGACGTTTCCGGCGGCGTGTTGCGTCCCGACAAGGACTCGAACGAGCATGCCTACGGCACCGGAACGACCGCGAAGGCGGTGGCCACGAGCGGCGCAGCCACCCCGGCGCAGATGCAGGCGTTTGTGACTGCGCTCGGATCAGGCACGCGCGCGACGACCGGCCGGCGCTGACGCATGCCCTCGCAGCTCGAAGCAATCGAGATTAAGCGCAAGATGTACTTCGAGCACGAAGGGGCGCCATACCACTGCCTCGACGTGGAAGTGTCGAAGCCGACGGCGCGCGGCGGCCAGACGCTCGTCCGCCTGAAAATGCGCAACCTGCTGACGCGCGCGGTCTTCGACAAGACCTTCAAGGCCGGCGACAAGTTCAAGGAGCCGGACTTGGCGCGCGTCGAGGCGATCTATCAGTACGCCGACGGCGACGGCTTCCACTTCATGGACCAGGAGACGTTCGAAACGCTGACGCTTCGTCCGGAGATGGTCGGCGACGACAGCGACCTCCTGGTCGATGAGTTGATCGTGCAGATCAACAAGTTCAACGGGAATCCAATCGGCCTGCAGCTTCCGGCGCTCGTCGAGATGACGATCAAGGAGACCGAGCCGGGGACGCGCGGCGATACGGCCAGCGGGACAGTGACCAAGGTCGCCAGAACCAACACGGGTCTGGAGATCCGCGTGCCGCTGTTCATCAAAGAAGGTGAACGGGTGCGCGTCCACACCGAGACTCGTGAGTTTGCGGGCCGTGCCTAGCGGTCTCGTGCAGTTGTGCGCCGTGGTGGGGTTGATCCTTGCAGCCGCGCCGGGGACGCCAGCTCAGACGAAGAAGCTCTCCGATCCCTCGACGTTGACGGAAACGGCGCCGGCGGTTGTCCGGGCGCGATTCGACACGAGCAAGGGAACGTTCGTCATCGAGGCGCACCGCGAGTGGGCCCCGCTCGCGGCCGACCGGTTTTACAACCTTGTGAAGAACGGCTTTTACGACGGAACTCGCTTCTTCCGCGTCCGTCCGGGGTTCATGGCCCAATTTGGACTGAACGGCAATCCGGAGGTCCAGAGCGCGTGGCAGCGGGCGTTTCTGCGAGACGAGCCTGTCACTCAGAAGAACGTCCGCGGCTTGGTCACATTCACCACTGAAGGACGCCCGCAGTCGCGTTTCACGCAGATCTTCATCAACGTCGCCGACAACAGCCGCCTCGATGCCGACGGCTTTGCGCCGTTTGGAGTGGTCGTCACCGGCATGGATGTCGTCGACAAGCTGTATAGCCCGCCAGACGAGGCCCAGCCTGATCAACGCCGGATTCTGCGGGAGGGAAACGAATACCTGCAGAAGGAGTTTCCGCAGCTGGATTTCGTCAAGAAGGCGACGATTGTTCCGGTGACGCCGGCGGCTCCGGCGCGCCGACGGCCGTCCTGACGAACACACTCTCCGGCAGCGCGCCGAGCATTTCGATCGTCCCGTCGACAATGGTCTTGGGCACGCCGGTCACCCGATATCGCTGCGACAGATCGAGGAACTCGGTGGCCTCGACGCACGTGGCCCGGATGAGCGGACTCTCAATCGCCATCCGATGCGCGAGTGTGACGGCGCGAGGGCAGTGCGGGCAGCTCGGCGTCACGAAAACGAGCATTTCCATGGGTTTTGTGACGTGGGCGGCCACGAGCGCCTTACTTTCCGGCGTCAGGCCCGACTCGCCGGTTCCCGCCAGAATCACCGCCTCAATCAACGACATGAACTCGTAGCCGGCCGGGGCACCGAGGAACCGAATCCGCGTGTCCTCGCCGCCTCGCAGCAGCGCGACGGCCGGGATCCCGTCAATCCCGAACTGCGCCGCGCGTTCGCGATCCAGCACGAAATTGACCTCCTCGAGCGAGATCAGATCGCTAAGGCTGACGACTTCGTCGAGCACCTGACGTGCGATGAGGGCCGTGTCAGGCGCATCGATCGTCTGGGTGAAAAAGAGAATGGTGACCGGGGTTGTGATCGCGGCCAGATGCCCGGAGACAACGGCACGGTCCTGGTCCGAGAGCAACGCCACGGGTGGAAATCCTGTTCCTCAGAACTTGAACAAATCGTCGAACGCCTTTCGGGCGTCGTCCGTGCGTGGGGTGGTCGTCTCCCGCTCGACGGTCTTGCGCGGCGAGAAGAGCTCGCAGCTGTTTCGCGTGTTTTTGGGCGAAATTCGCGCTTTGATGGTCTCCATGCACTCGAACGGGCTGCCGGGATCGAATGATGCGCACTGCGCGCAGGCATGGAGATCGGTGCCGCAGCGTGGGCATCTGGCGTCGTAGCCGATGTCCGCCGAGCCAACGTTGCCGCACTGCGCACAGCGGACCACCTCCCGGTATCCGGGCATATTGATGGTCTTCGGTGCGTCGCCGGAGATGCGGCGCGCCCCGGCGGGCGCGCCAGGCTCAGGTGCGGGGCGGGCCGGCCTAGGCCCCGACGGCCGATCCCGTTCGTCGTCCCGGTAGCCACGCTGACGGTATTTCCTGTCGCTCATCGCTCCATCAGCTTACGCTCTTTCCCCGCCTGAGATAGACAGTCGGTGCCGCTGGCTGACAATGTGTCCCGCACGCCGTGGTTCGCTTGATCCTTTTTTCACAACATGGTACAAACCGGACTGGCCGCGGGGACATCTACCGGTCAGAAGCGAAGCCGCTCGCCGCGCCTCCGAGGTCGGCCTGCGCATCCGCCCACGCCGTGTTGAGGACGTCTTCGATGATGCGTCCCGCCCCGCCAGCACCCAATGCCGCAGATCTTCCATCGCAGCGCTAACACGCTCTCGAAGCTCAGTCTCGCCGGTCTGTTGATCGTCGTCGGCTCGCTGATATTTACGGCGATTCTCGTGGCGCGTTCGAACTACGTCACTCGCGCCCACGAGTATGTCGAACAGCCGGTTCAGTTCAGCCATCGGCACCACGTCAAAGACGACGGGATCGATTGCCGGTACTGTCACACGTCGGTCGAGACGTCGCCGTTCGCCGGAATCCCACCGACGAAGACCTGTATGAACTGTCACTCGCAGATCTGGTCGCAGGCGCCGATTCTCGAGCCGATTCGCGCCAGCTTCCGCGAGGACAAGCCGATGCGCTGGGTGCGCGTCCACGATCTGCCGGACTTCGTGTACTTCAATCACAGCATTCATGTGAAGAAGGGCATGGGATGCGAGACCTGCCACGGGCGCATCGACAACATGCCGCTCACGCTCCAGGAAAACACCCTGCAGATGGAGTGGTGCATCAACTGCCACCGCAATCCCGCGAATTACGTGCGACCGCGTGCGGAGATCTACACGATGGGCTACAAGCCGTCGGTGCCGCAGTCCGTGCTCGGCCCGCAACTGGTGAAGGAATACGGCATTCGCGGCAATACCAGCTGCTCAACGTGCCATCGGTGACCCGCTCATGACGCAACCGATCGACATCCAGTCGCTCCGCACGAAGCTCGAGGGCAGCCGTGGCCGCGAGTACTGGCGTAGTCTCGAAGCTGTCTCCGAGACGCCCGAGTTCAAAGAGTTCCTGCATCGCGAGTTCCCGCAGAACGCGTCGGAGTGGCTCGACCCCGTTGGGCGCCGGGGCTTTCTGAAATTGATGGGGGCGTCGCTGACGCTCGCCGGCGTCAGTGCCTGCACCCGTCAGCCCGAGGAAGCCATCATTCCGTACGTTCGCCAGCCCGAAGAGCTGGTGCCCGGTAAACCGCTGTTCTACGCGACAGCGATGCCGTTCGCCGGCGCCGGTATGGGTCTCCTCGTCGAAAACCATGAGGGGCGCCCGACGAAGATCGAGGGTAATCCCGATCACCCGACGAGCCGCGGGGCCACCGACCTGTTCGCGCAGGCCTCCATCCTCAATCTGTACGATCCCGATCGGTCGCAGACGATCACGCACCTCGGTGAAATCCGTACGTTCGAAACATTCGCGGCCGCGCTGAAGGATGTAGTCGCCGCCCAGAAGGGTTCTGGCGGCTCGGGAATCCGGATCCTCAGCGAGACGGTCACGTCACCAACGCTGAATGCGCAGATCGACGAGCTGCTCGGCCGGTTGCCGCAGGCCAAGTGGGTGCAGTGGGAGCCGTTCGGGAAGCACAACACGAGGGAGGGGAGCCGGCTCGCCTTCGGCGATTACGTTGAGGCGCAGTACGCGATCGAGAAGGCGGACGTCATCCTCTCGCTTGACGCCGACTTCCTGTGCACCGGCAGCAGCGGTTTGAAGAACGCTCGCGCATTTGCTTCACGGCGCCGCATCGAGGGCGACAAAGCGCAGTCCATCCGGTTCTACGCCGTCGAATCCTCTCCATCGAACAGCGGTTCGAAGGCGGATCAGCGGCTGGCGCTGCGGGCCTCCGAGATCGAGGCGTTTTCGCGTGCCGTAGCCGCGCAGGTCGGCGTCAATGCTGCAGGCGAGGGGGGGGCGCCGCCAGCGGCGCAGGCCTGGATCGCTGCGGTTGCGAAGGATCTGCAGGCGGCCCGTGGGCGCGGACTGGTGATTGCGGGCGACACGCAGCCGCCAGTCGTCCACGCGCTCGCGCACGCAATGAACGAGGCGCTCGGAAACGTCGGCGCTACGGTCACCTACACCCAGACCGCGGAAGCGCGTCCCTCGAACCAGCCTCAATCGCTCAAGGAGCTGGTTGGCGAAATGGACGCCGGCACGGTCACGTTCCTGCTGATTCTCAGCGGCAACCCGGTTTACACCGCGCCCTCGGACCTGAAGTTTGATGCGGCGCTGGAGAAGGTTGCGCTGCGAGCGCATCTCGGACTTCATCACGACGAAACCGCCGCGCGATGCCACTGGCACGTTCCGGAAGCGCACTACCTCGAGAGCTGGAGCGACGTCCGCGCGAGCGACGGCACCGTGTCCATCATTCAGCCGCTGATCGCGCCGCTCTACGGCGGACGTACCGCGCATGAAGTCGTTGCGGCGCTGAGTGAGAGTGGACCGCGCCCGGCCTACGAGCTGGTACGCGCATTCTGGAGTGGCGACGGCATCACACCGCGTCAGGCTGCCGCGCCTGCGGGCGGCGGTGCTGCGGTGCCACAGGCGACGCCTGCACCCGGTCGTGGCGTGCAGGCACCAGCACCAGCGGTGGTTTCGGCATTCGATCATGACTGGCGCCGCTGGCTGCATGACGGGGTGATGCCCAATACCGCGTTCACGCCGAAAGCCGTGACTGTCCAGGCCAGCGCGATCACCGCTGCGCCAGCGTCACCTCGAGCGCAAGGCCTCGACGTCGTGTTCCTGCCCGACCCGAGCATTTACGACGGCCGGTTTGCGAACAACGCCTGGCTGCAGGAACTGCCGAAGACGCTGACGAAGCTGACCTGGGACAACGCTGCACTCATTGGTCCTGGTACCGCCGCGCGTCTCAATCTTGTCAGCGGCGACATGGTCCAGCTGAAGCGGGGTGACAACGAAATCAGCATCCCCGTCTGGATTGCGCCGGGCCATGCCGCAGACACACTCACCTTGTTTCTCGGATATGGCCGCGAGCGAGCCGGCCGCGTTGGCAACGGCACCGGCTTCAAGGTGAACGCGCTGCGAACGTCGGCAGCGCTCGACATCCTGACAGGCGTTGAGCTCAAGAAGACCGGCGACAGCTACGAGCTCGCCAGCACGCAGGATCACTGGTCGATGGAAGGACGCAACATCGTCCGCGTCGGCACGAAGGAGCAGTTCGAGAAGGATCCGACCTTCGCGAAGAAGATGGAGCTCCAGCAGCCGACCGGCCTCAGCATGCTGTCCCAGCAGTACAAGTACGAAGGGTACGCCTGGGGCATGACGATCGACCAGAACGTCTGCACCGGCTGCAACTCGTGCGTGGTCGCCTGCCAGGCGGAGAACAACGTCCCGGTCGTCGGCAAGGGCCAGGTGCTGAACGGCCGCGAGATGCATTGGCTGCGCCTCGACCGCTACTACACGGGCGACATCGATAATCCGGACACCTACCACCAGCCGATGCCGTGCCAGCAGTGCGAAAGCGCACCGTGCGAAGTCGTGTGCCCGGTCGCGGCGACGACGCACAGCGATGAAGGCCTGAACGACATGGTCTACAACCGCTGCGTTGGCACCCGCTACTGCTCGAACAATTGTCCGTATAAGGTGCGCCGGTTCAACTTTCTGCTCTACTCGGACTGGTACACGCAGAGCCTCTGGCCTCTCCGCAATCCCGACGTCACGGTTCGCAGCCGCGGCGTGATGGAGAAGTGCACTTACTGCGTCCAGCGCATCAACCAGGCGCGCGTGACGGCGAAGCTGGACGATCGTCAGATTCGCGACGGTGAGGTGCTCACGGCATGTCAGTCAGCGTGCCCGACGGAGGCGATCGTGTTCGGGAACATCAACGACCCGAACAGCCGCGTGTCGCAATCGAAGAAGAGCCCACTGAACTACCAGTTGCTCGCGGAGCTGAATACGAAGCCGCGGACGACCTACCTCGCCGTGGTGCGGAATCCGAACCCCGAACTCGAACCCACGCCGCGGGCTGCTGAGAACGGCGAAGGCGGGCATCAGTAATGGCTGACCATCAGCACCCGCAATCCCGGATGAACGCTCAGGCCGAGAAGCAGCTGCTTGCGCGGACGCCAGAGGTCATCGCACCCGGCCACACCTTCGAAACGGTCACCGAAACCATCAGCCACGTCGTGATGAGCAAGCGCACGCCGCTGGGGTGGTTCCTCGGTTTCGGCATTGCGTTTCTGCTGTTGATGATTCTGAACCTCACCATCGGCAACCTGCTGATGACGGGCATCGGGATCTGGGGCAACAACATCCCGGTTGGCTGGGCGTTCGACATCATCAACTTCGTCTGGTGGATCGGTATCGGCCACGCCGGCACGCTGATTTCGGCGATTCTGCTGCTCTTCCGCCAGCAGTGGCGCACGTCGATCAACCGATTCGCCGAAGCGATGACGCTGTTCGCCGTCGCCTGTGCGGCGATGTTCCCGCTGCTGCACACCGGTCGCCCGTGGCTGGCGATCTACTGGCTGTTCCCGTACCCCAACGTCATGGGCCTGTGGCCGCAGTTCCGCAGCCCGTTGATCTGGGACGTCTTCGCCGTCTCGACCTACGGCACGGTCTCGGCTCTGTTCTGGTTCACCGGGCTCGTCCCCGACATGGCGACGCTGCGCGATCGCGCGAAGTCGCGTGCGGCACAGACGATCTACGGGATGCTGTCGCTCGGATGGCGCGGATCGGCCAAGCATTGGCAGCGCTACGAGACGGCGTACCTGCTCCTCGCAGGCATCTCGACGCCGCTCGTGCTGTCCGTTCACTCGGTGGTGAGCTTCGACTTCGCGGTGTCGGTGTTACCTGGATGGCACGCGACGATCTTCCCGCCGTACTTCGTTGCCGGTGCGATCTACTCCGGCTTCGCCATGGTCATGACGCTCGCCATCCCGCTGCGGAAGTTCTACGGCCTCGAGGACTTCATCACCATGAAGCACCTCGAGAACATGGCCAAGGTCATGCTCGCCACCGGCCTCATCGTCGCCTATGGCTACACGATGGAGGCCTTCTTCGCGTGGTACAGCGCGAACACGTACGAAGAGTTCATGATCCGGAACCGGATGACGGGGCCGTACGCCTACATGTACTGGTGCCTGATCCTGTGCAACGTGATCGCGCCCAACACGCTCTGGATCGGCAGGCTCCGCCGCAGCGTCCCCTACCTCTTCTTCATCTCCTTCGTGGTCAGCACCGGGATGTGG
Organism: Vicinamibacterales bacterium; assembly: GCA_035647075.1. GTDB lineage: Bacteria > Acidobacteriota > Vicinamibacteria > Vicinamibacterales > UBA2999 > Gp6-AA40. The sequence continues at coordinate 38,709 of DASROF010000194.1, forward strand.
CTGGAGCGGTTCGTGATCATCGTGGTCAGCCTGCACCGCGACTTCCTGCCTTCGTCCTGGGGGATGTACGGGGGCACCCGCTACGACTGGTCGGCCTTCATCGGGACCATCGGCCTCTTCATCACCCTGATCTTCCTCTTCGTGCGGTTCCTGCCCTCGATCTCGATCTTCGAGATGCGCACCATCCTGCCCGGGGCCGAGGTGGAGGAAGAGCACCCGTGACCGCCAAGCCCCCGCCGCCCGGGCCGAGCCTGTACGGCCTCATGGCGGAGTTCCACGAGCCGAACGAGGTGGTCGCGGCCGCGCGCGCGGTGCGCGCGGAGGGGTACCGCAAGGTGGACGGCTACTCGCCCTTCCCGATCGAGGAGCTGAACGAGGCCCTGGGCTTCCATCGCTCCTGGCTGCCGCCGCTCGTGCTCCTCGGCGGCGTCACGGGAGCCGTGGGCGGCTACGCGCTTCAGTACTGGGCATCCGTCCTCGAGTACCCGATGAACATCGGGGGAAAGCCGTACCACAGCTGGCCCGCGTTCATCCCTCCGACCTTCGAGACCACGATCCTCCTGGCCGCGCTCACGGCGGTGCTGGGGATGCTGGCCTTGAACGGCCTGCCGGAACCGTATCACCCGGTCTTCAACGTGCCGTCGTTCGCGCTGGCCAGCCGGGATCGGTTCTTCATCTGCATCGAAGCGACCGACCCGAAGTTCTCTCTAGACCGCACGCGCGCGTTCCTGATGAGTCTGGGCGCGCACGCGGTCTCGGAAGTCGAGCCGTGACGGGCTCGAAACGACGGACGAGAACCGGTTTTGAGAACGGAAGACATGCGAGCGCCGTCGGGATGGTCGTGATCGGGCTTGTAACGCTCGCATGTCGGCAAGACATGCACGATCAGCCACGCTATAAGCCGCTAGCGCGGAGTGAGTTCTTCGGTGACGAGCGCTCCGCCCGCCCGCGGGTCCCCGGCACCGTGGCCCGCGGGCACCTGCCCGGGGATCCCGCGCTCGAGACGGGCAAGGTCGGCACCGGCTTCGTGGCCGCCGTGCCCGT
>DASROF010000195.1:0-3878 GCA_035647075.1 Vicinamibacterales bacterium
CGAGCTTCGTGCCGGCGCGTTTCGCGGCTCGGAGGACATCCCCGGTTGCGAGCGTGGGCACGTCAAGCTCTTTGGCGAGGAGAGGGGCTTGGGTGCCCTTTCCTGCGCCGGGTTTGCCGAAGAGGACGAGGATCATCGTGGCTGAAATGTACGGTGAAATTGGTGGGTGCGGGAACCCGGAGATGATGGTCGCGATGCCCAATCGGGGCACTCTATCGAGCACGCTCGGTCAACTACTCACCGCAGAGGCGCGGAGGCGCAGAGAACCGCAGAGAATGATTAATGTGAGACGGCTAAACGAGATTAGTGGCGAAGTTGTGGACTCTGCGATCCAGGTTCACACAGTGCTCGGCCCAGGCCTGCTTGAAAGTTCGTACGAGGCCTGTTTGGCGTGCGAGCTTCGCGAGCGCGGCCTCACGGTCCGAACTCAAGTTGCGCTGCCACTCGTGTACAAGGGTATCCGACTGGATCAGGGCTACCGAATCGACCTGTTGGTCGAAGAGGCTGTGGTCGTTGAGATCAAGACCATTCTTGCCTTTCATCCCGTACATGAAGCTCAGCTTCTCACGCACCTCAAGCTCTCCGGCCATCGTCTTGGCCTTCTCCTGAACTTCCACATCCCTCTCATGCGCGACGGCATCAAACGACTCGTGAACGGCCTGCAGTAGTCCTCTGCGTTACTCTGCGCCTTCGCGCCTCTGCGGTGAGTAGTTGACACAGCCTGCCCGATAGGGTTTCCGAGTCACGAAAAGGGGCCGGCTCGTCGAAGCCGGCCCCTCAAACCAACCAAGTACTCGGAGCTCTAGAACCCGCCGGGTGCCCCCTGCCGCCCCCGGAACCGCACGCGTCCCTTCTTCATGAACCCATCGTACTTCCGGAGCAGCAGATGCTGATTCATTTGCTGAATCGTATCCAGCGCCACACCGACCACGATCAACAGTGACGTGCCCCCGAAGTTGAACGGCACATTCATCGACGTCATGATGAAGATCGGCAGCAGCGCGACGACCGTCAGGAAGAGCGCGCCCGGGAGCGTGATCTTCGAGACGACGTCGTCGATGTACTCGGCTGTCTTCGCGCCGGGTTTCACGCCCGGGATGAAGCCGCCCTGCTTCTTCAGGTTCTCCGCCAGGTCGATCGGGTTGAAGATGATCGACGTGTAGAAGTAGGTGAAGAACAGGATGAGGATCGCCTGGAGCACGTAGTAGAGCGTGGTGCCCGGGGCGAGGTAGTCGGCGAAGTCGCGTAGACGCGCGTTGCCCATGAACTGCGCAATCGCGCCCGGCACGACGATCACCGACTGCGCGAACACGATCGGCATGACGCCCGACGAGTTGATGCGCAGCGGGATGAAGCTCCGCGACGCCTCGCGCATCCGGCCGCGCGCCATCGTGCGCTGCGGGATCTGGATCAGCACCCGACGCGCCGCCATCGTCACGGCGACGACGGCCGCGACCACCGCCACCATCAGCACGACGAGCACCAAGAGCGAGAACGCGCCGATGACGCCCGTACTGACGTAACCGAACGCCGTGAAGATGCTCGGCCAGATCCGCTCGACGATCGAGAAGAAGATCATCAAGCTGGCGCCGTTACCGATGCCGCGCTCCGTGATCTGCTCACCCAGCCACATCACGAAGATGGCGCCGACGGTGAGGAAGAACGTCATCAGGATGCGGAAGCTGAACCCGGGGTTCGCTACCGCGCCCGTGATCCCTTCCGAGAAGATCGCGAAGCCCCACGCCTGAACAGCCGCGAGCGCCACGGTCGCGTACCGCGACCACTGGTTGAGGCGTTTCCGGCCCTCTTCGTCCTTCGACATCTTGTCGACCTGCGGCACCACGGCCTGCGCGATCTGCTGGAAGATGCTGGCCGAGATGTACGGCATGATCCCGAGCGCGAACACGGTGGCGCGCGAGAGCTGACCGCCGGTGAACAGGTTATAGAGGCCGAGCAGGCCTCCCCCGTTCTTCTGGCTGTTGATGAAATCCTGGATGGCGATCGGGTTGACGCCCGGTGCCGTCACGTGCGCGCCGATGCGATACACCAGCAGGCAAAGCAGCGTGAAGAGGATCTTGTCTTTCAGCTCCGGCGTTCGGAACAGGTTCTGAACCGCCGTTGCCGCGTTGTTCTGGGCCATGGAAGCCTCGCTTTACTCCTCGACGCGGCCACCGGCCGCGACGATCTTCTCGCGAGCGCCGGCGCTGACCTGCAAGCCGCGCACGGTGACCGCCTGCGTGATTGCGCCGTTCGCCAATACCTTCACCTTCGCGCTGCTGCCGCGAATCAACCCGGCCTCGGCGAGTGACTCGCGCGTCACTTCCGACGCACCGAGCTTCGCGAGGTCGTCGAGCCGGACGATCTGCGACGTCACCTTAAATGGATTCGTGAAGCCGCGTTTGGGCAAGCGGCGAGTGATCGGCATCTGGCCGCCTTCGAAGTGCGGCTTGCCGCCGCCCGGACCGTGATGGCCCGCGCGCGCTTTGATACCCTTGTGTCCTTTGCCGGACGTCTTGCCCGTACCCGACCCCGGACCGCGACCCAACCGCTTGCGGTTCTTGGTCGAACCAGGCGCTGGCGTCAGGTTGTGCAGCCCGAGCTTCTCGACCGTTTCCTTCGGTTTAGCGGCTGCTGTTTGGCGAGCCATTTACTTACCCCCCCCTTCCTCGACCGGCGTCACCTCGACGAGGTGCCGCACCTGCTTTAGCTGTCCGCGCAGCCCGGGCGTGATCTGCTTGACTACCACGTCCTGGTGGTGCTTGAGACCGATCGCCTCGAGCGTGGCGCGCATGCGCGAGGCGTGACCGATGCCACTCCGAACCTGCTTGATGCGTACGCTCCCAGACTCCGGAAGGTTCTGCGCCGGTGTCTTGGCCGGACCGCGTGTCGGGTGCCAAACGAATGTGCGTGCCATTTATGCCGTCTCCCCGGCCACGGCAACAGCGCCGGCCGGCGCCACCACCGTCTCGCGCGCTTCGCGCGACTTGGCGCGTGACCGATATGGCAGACTCGACGCCTCGACACCGCGCTCGCGCGCGACCTGCTCGACCGTCGTGAGCTGCTGAAGCCCGTCCATCGCCGCCCGCACCATGTTGTGCGGATTCGTCGAGCCCAGGCTCTTCGTGAGAATGTCCGAGATGCCGGCGCATTCCATGATGGCGCGGACCGCGCCGCCGGCAATCACGCCGGCGCCGGGCGCTGCCGGCTTCATGAGAACTTTGCCCGCACCGTGCTGTCCAACGATTTCGTGCGGAATCGTGCTGCCCGTGAGCGGGATCTGCACCATGTTGCGACGCGCCGCGTCGACCGCCTTACGGACGGCCTCCGAGACTTCGTTCGCCTTGCCGGACGCGAACCCGACCTTGCCCTGACCGTCACCGACGGCCACGAGTGCGTTGAACGAGAAGCGGCGTCCGCCCTTCACGACCTTCGCGACGCGATTGATCGCGATCACGTTTTCTACCAGGTCGCTCTGTTCGCGCTCCTGCGACGGACCACGACCACCGTCACGGCCGCCGCGTCCATCGCGACCACCGCCCGGCGCACCACCTTCACCGCCCGGTCCACGGCCACGACCGGCGCCGCCACCCGGGCCGCCACGTCCGCCACCCGGACCGCCGCGACCGCCACCCGGGCCGCCACGACCGCCACCCGGGCCGCCGCGTCCGCGACCACCAGGACCACCACCACTGCGAGCGCTGCCGCCTGGCGCGCCACCGGTTCCCGCTGCGTTTGCCATGATCAGAACTCCAGGCCGCCCTCTCGGGCGCCATCTGCCACGGCCTTCACGCGGCCGTGATACTGGTAACCTGCACGATCGAAGACGACCTTCGAAATTCCAGCCGCTTTCGCCTTTTCCGCCGCAGCCTTGCCGACAG
>DASROF010000196.1:0-12391 GCA_035647075.1 Vicinamibacterales bacterium
GAATCAGGGCTGGCCGCAGGTGGATTGGGTCACCGGCGGCTGGATCGCCGGCATCGTCGGCGGTCTGCAGCGGATCAGCACGATCGGCAATGAGAAGACGATCATCGTGCCCGGTCGCGGACCGGTGATGACCATGGCCGATTTGAAGACGCACTACGACATGTACGGGGCGATTTACGACCGACTGTCGAAGCTGCTGAACAGCGGCCGCGGACCGACTGAGGCAGTGGACGCACAGCCGGCGAACGAGTTCGAGGCGAAGATGGGGAATCCCGACGAGTTCGTTCGTCGGGCGTTCGAGTCTCTCTGGGCTTACGTAACCCCGGATGCGTAAATGACGATGAGTAGAAGCGTTACTGTCATCGCCCTCGCCGGTGCGTTGTTCGTCGTGTCGCTGGCCAACGTGTTTACGGCACCACAGGCACCCTCGGCACTGCAGGCACCCGCGGCACCTCAGCCTTCGGCACCCCAGGCACCTCAGACTGCCGCGGAGCAGCAGCTCGCGACGATCAATCAGTATTGCGTCGCCTGTCACAACGATCGCACGAAGACCGCGGGTCTGAGCTTCCAGGGGATCACGGCAGCAAGCGTTGGCGAGCGCGCGGAAGTGTTCGAGAAGGCTGTGCGCAAGATGCGCGGCCGCGTGATGCCGCCGCCGGGTGCGCGTCAGCCAAGTGCCGCCGCGGTGGACTCGCTGGTGGCCTTCCTCGAAACGACACTCGACCGCGTACCGACGCAGGCGCATCTGCGCGACAAGGTGGTGCTGCACCGTCTCAATCGCAAGGAATACACGAACGCGGTTCGCGATCTGCTGGCGGTAGACTTCGATGCGGCGTCAGTTCTCCCCGCCGACGACATCGCCGAAGGCTTCGACAACATCGCCGACGCACTGCAGGTGTCGCCCTCGTTCATCGAGCAGTACGTGCTGGCCGCGCGCCTCGTTGCGGTGAAGGCGATGGGGCGTCCCGATGCGCGTCCGGGCGGCTGGACGTTTCGCGCCGGACCCGGCTTGCAGTTGACGCATGTTGCGGGCCTTCCGCTCGGCACGCGCGGCGGCATTCTCGCCAACGCCGACCTCCCGTCCGACGGCGAATACATCATCGACGTCGCCGACATGGCCACCCACATCTGGGGCAACGGGATGGAGTTCGAGAACCCGCTCGTGGTGACGGTCGACAACAAGATCATTTACGAGACGGTCATCGGCGGCGAAGAGGACATGAAGCTCTACGATCAGGTGCAGGACGGGGCACTTGACAAGGCCAACGCCAAGCTGAAGAACATCAAGTTCGTCGCGACGGCCGGACCACACAAGGTCGGCGTCGCGTTCAAGCGACGGACGTTCGCTGAATCCGACGATCAACTGCAGCAGTTCGCGCCGGGCGGCGGTCAGGATCGTTTCTACCGCGTCAACTCATTCCAGATTCGCGGGCCGTTCAACATCAAGGGCGTGAGCGCGACGCCAAGCCGCGAACGCATCTTCACGTGTCACCCGGCGGCCGACGCAACGGCGCCAGTCAAGGCGACCTGCGCGCGACAGATCCTCTCGACGCTCGCCAAGCGCGCGTATCGCCGACCCGTCACAGCCGAGGACGTCAACGAGCTGATGCAGTACTACCAGGACGGCATCAAGGCCGGCAGCTTCGACGAAGGCGTGCGCAGCGCGGTCACGGGCATGCTGGCCAGTCCGTTCTTCCTATACCGCACCGAGCATGTGCCCACGGGGCTGCGGCCCGGTCAGGCGTATGCGATCAGCGACCTCGAACTCGCCTCGAACCTTTCGTTCTTCCTGTGGAACACGATTCCGGATGCGGAACTGCTCCAGGCGGCGATCGACGGGAAGCTGAAAGACGCGACGGTGCTCGATCGGCAGGTGAAGCGCATGCTGGCCGACCCGCGGTCGATCACGCTGGCGGCCAACTTCATGCCGCAGTGGCTCGACATGAAGCGCCTCGACGAGATCGTGCCGGACTCGTCGGTGTTTCCGTACGCGTCGGGTCGATCCGATCCGCGTGACGACTTCCGTACGGAGCTGGAACTGTTCGCCGACAGCCTCTTCCGGGAAGACCGAAGCGTCGTCGATTTGTTGCGCGCGACGCACACGTTCCTGAACGAGCGCATCGCACTGCATTACGGCATCACGGACGTGAAGGGCGACCGTTTCCGGCGCGTCGAGCTGACCGATTCAGTGAGATGGGGACTGCTCGGGAAGGGCGCCGTGCTGATGGCGGCGGCGTATCCGAACCGTACCTCGCCGGTGCTGCGCGGTGCGTTCATCCTCAAGCACCTGCAGGGCGTGCCGCCCGCGACGCCTCCGCCCGACGTGCCCACGCTGGACGAAAAGGACATCGGCACGACCAAGGCGCTCACCGTCCGTCAGATGATGGCCAAACATCGGGCGAGCCCGACGTGCGCGGCGTGTCACGCCGTCATGGATCCGCTCGGCCTCGCGCTCGAGAACTTCGATGCCACCGGAATGTGGCGCGACCGCGATCGCTACGCCGGCGCGGCCATCGACTCCTCCGGCGAGTTGCCCGACGGCACACCGCTCAAGGGGCCGGACGACCTCCGGAACGCGCTCTTGCGCCGCCCTGAGCAATTCGTGCAGACGTTTACGGAAGGCTTGCTGACCTACGGCACCGGGCGCAAACTTGAGTATTACGACATGCCGACCGTGCGGCGCATCGTCCACGGCGCGGCGGCAAGCGATTACCGCTTCTCGACGATCGTCCAGGCGGTCGTGAAGAGCGACCAGTTCAGGATGCGGCGCGTGGCTCAGGCGGCTCAGAGCGGCAACCGAACCGCGACTGCCGGACCGAACAAGAACACGAACTAGGAACTGAGCACTTGGAAGTGTGAACGGCTAACGGAGACAGCAATGCATCTGTTCAAAAAGCACATCTCACGTCGCGCGGTTCTCAAGGGCGTCGGAGCCAGCATCGCGCTGCCGATGCTGGACGCGATGAACCCCGCCGCCACGGCGTGGGCGCAGACGCCGGCCGGCGCGACGCCGAAGCGGTTTGCCTTCATCGGCTTCCCGCACGGCGCGATCATGGACCGCTGGTCGCCGCCGCAGACCGGCACCAACTATGAGATGTCGCCGATCCTCCAGCCGCTGGAGCCGTTCCGCAAGCATCTGACGATCGTCTCGGGGCTGCGCAACAAGCCGGCCGAGACGCCAGAGCCGCATGGCTACATCGAGATGACATGGCTCACCTGCGTGAAGCCGTGGGATCACGGCGTGGCCGGTCCGGATTCGGGCGTCAGCGCCGATCAGTTCGCCGCGCGGCACATCGGTCAGGAGACGCGGTTGCCCTCGCTCGAGTTGACGACCGCGATGGGCGGCGCCCGAATCGCCTGGCGGACGCCGACACAGTCGCTGCCGCAGGAAGGCAACCCGCGCGCGGTGTTCCAGAAGCTGTTCGGCTACGGAGATACGGACAAGGAGCGCGCGGACATTCTCGCCGAGACGGGCAGCATCCTCGATCGCGTGAAGGGTCAGGCCGCGCGGCTGCAGGCGAATCTCGGCGTGCGCGACCGCGTGATCGTGAGCGATTACCTGGATTCTGTTCGCGAGATCGAGCGGCGCGTGCAGATGGCGTCGCAGAAAGACATGTCGAACCTCGAGATTCCCGATGCGCCAGTCGGCACGCCCAACGACATCACCGCGCATTTCGCGCTGATGTTCGACTTGATGGCGCTGGCGTTCCAGGCTGACATCACGCGCGTCATCACCTTCTCGATGGACCGCGAAGCCAGTATGCGGACCTACAACAACCTCGGCATCTCCGAAGGATTCCACCCGCTGTCGCATCACGGTAACGCCGCGGCGAAGATGGACAAGCTGGTCCAGATCCAGCGCTATCACACCGAGGTGTTTGCGAAGTTCATCGACCGGCTGTCGAAGGCGAAGGAAGCCGACGCCACCGTGCTCGACCACTCGACGATCGTCTTCGGCAGCAACATGAGCAACAGCGATCGCCACAACAACGATCCGCTCCCGGCGGCGATCCTCGGCCACGCCAATGGAAAGATCAAGGGCGGTCAGCACCTGAAATATCCGCAGGATTCGCGATTCGCCGACCTGCTCGTGACGCTGTTCGATCGCAACAACATTCCGGTCGAGAAACTCGGCGACAGCGGCGGGATCCTTTCGGAGATCTGATGAACCTGCGGTTTCTGCATCAGCGCGATCTGTATCTGCGGCTCGAGCTCGCCGTGGCCACGCTGGCGGTCATCGTGTGGCTGGTGGCGAACGGCTTGTTCGTCGTGTCCGGCTTGTTCGTCGTGTCCGGCTTCAGCCGGACCCTTTTGGCTGCAGAGCCCACCTTGCTCGACGCGGCCGAGCGCGGCGATCGCGTCGTCGCACTCCGCATGATCGGGAGCGGCGCCAACGTCAACACGCCAGGTCCCGACGGCAGCACCGCCGTGATGTACGCCGCGGCCAACGACGACGTGGAACTGGTGCGGGCGTTGATCAAGGCCGGGGCGAACGTCAAGCTGAAGAATCAGCTGGGCACGTCGGCGATCACGGAGGCTGCGATCATCGGCTCGACGCCAGTCATTGACGCGCTGCTCAAGGCCGGCGCCGATCCCAATACGAAGAATCCGGAAGGCGAGACGCCGCTGATGGCGGTGGCGCGCAGCGGCAACGTCGCCGCAGCGCGGCTCCTGGTCGAAGCGCGTGCGGACGTCAACGCGAAGGAAACGTTCGGCGGTCAGTCGGCGCTGATGTGGGCCGCGGCACAGAGCCAGGCCGAGATGGTCAAGTTCCTGGCCGCGAACGGTGCCGATCTCAACGCTCGCGGCGTTGTTCGCCAGTGGGAGCGCAAGGTCATCAAGGAGCCGCGCCCGAAGGACATGAACAAGGGCGGCTTCACGCCGCTGCTCTATGCGGCTCGTGAGGGCTGCGTCGAGTGCGCACGGTATCTGATCGCCGCCGGCGCTGACCCCAACCTCGAGGATCCCGAGCGCATCACGCCGCTCAACATGGCGCTGCTCAATCTGCACTTCGAGTTCGCGGCGTTCATGGTCAACGCCGGTGCTGACGTGGACAAGTGGGACCTGTTTGGCCGTTCACCTTTATATATGGCCGCTGACGTCAGCACGCTGCCGACCAAGGGCAACGGTGCGATGGCGGTCATCCCGAGCGAGGACAAGGTGTCGGCGCTCGACGTCGGAAAATTGCTCCTCGAAAAGGGCGCGAATCCGAACCTTCAGCTCAAGCGCCGCCCGCCGTACCGTGATGTGCCGCAGGATCGCGGCGGCGACACGATTCTCGCGCAGGGCGCGACGCCGCTGCTGCGCGCCGCTCGGGCCGGCGACGCCCCGTTCGTCGAGCTGCTGCTGAAGCACAAGGCGCTCATCGATCTGCCGAGCAAGGAAGGCGTCACGCCGCTGATGGCGGCCGCCGGCGTCGAGTTCGGCACGCGCGTCACGCGCGGTCGCAACCGGACGAATGAAGGTGTGCTGGCGACGATGAAATTGCTTGTGGATGCCGGTGCGAACGTCAATGCACGCTCAGTGACGGAGCCTCGCGGACGCGGAGCGCAGCCCGCCGGCGCGTCGCAGGCGGCGCAATACGCACTTGGTTTCCGTCGCGCCAGCCAGATGCCAAGCGCGGAGGCCGTTCCACACGAGACCGCGCTGCACGGCGCGGCGGCGCGTGGCTACAACGACTTCGTGAAGTTCCTTGCCGAGCACGGCGCCGACCTGCAGGCCAAGGATGCGAACGGCAGAACGCCGCTGGATCTTGCGAAAGGCACCGGAGCTGCCGGGCGCGGCCAGGCCGAGTCATTCCCCGAGACCGTCAAGCTGCTCGAATCGCTCATCGCCGCGAAGGGCACCCGGCCATCGGCCGCCCAATAGATCCTGTGGCGGGATCCGCGCCGGGGCGGCCGCGCCACTATGCGGCCGGCGCGATGGTGTTCGTCGCGGTGGCGGCGCTGTTCCTCTACTTTCCGTTTCTCGATGCCTATTTCTGGGCGGATGACTTCGGCTGGCTGACCGCCGGTCAGTCGTTCGATCCGGCAGCGACGCTGAGCTTTCTCCAGCGTACACATTTCTATCGACCCCTCATCGACTTCTATTTCGATTTCACGATGGCCGTGTTTGGCTATGCACCGCGTCCGTTCCATGCGCTCAATATCGCTCTGCACATCGTCAACGCGTGTCTCGTGTTTGCGATTGCGAAGCGCCTGCTGCGTGCGGTGGGCGCGGCATGTTTCGCCGCGCTGACGTTTGCCGTCCTGCCGGGAATCATGCAAGCCGTCGCCTGGGTGTCTGCCGTGACCGCGCTGCTCATGACGTGCTGCTACTTGACGGCGGTCGTGGGACACCTGCGGTGGCTCGATGCCGGGTCGCCGAGGGCGCGCATCGTGACGGTGATCGCCTTCGTGGCGGCACTGCTCTCGCACGAAGGCGCCGTCACGCTGCTGCCGACGCTGCTCATCGTGGACCTGATGTTCGCGAGCGGATGGCGCATATCCGTCCGCGATCTGGTGCGTCGCTACGGACTGTATGCGCTTCTGTTGGGCGGCTACCTCGTGATCTCGTACACCGTCAATCGAGCGAACCCCAACGTTGCGGAAGGTGAGTACCGTTTTGGCATCCATGCAGTGCGGAATCTCCTGACGTACATCTCGGCGCTTTACGTCGGACGGCATGACGCGTTCGCGCTGCTCGGCACGGCCGTGGCACTCCTGCTGCTCGCCGGCTTCGGGACGATGCCGGTCAGATTCGGGACCGTCTGGATGCTGCTGGCGCTGGTCCCCTATAGTTTTTTCCTGACGACGAGGAGTGGCCGGTATATGTATCTGTCTGCCGCTGGCTTCTCGCTGCTGCTGGCTGGAGTCGGGTTGATGCTGTCGCAGGTTCTGCAGACGCGCATCGGCGTGCGTACGGGAAGGCTCGTTTCAGTGGCACTCGCCGTCGCCATCGCCGGACGATTTGCCTCGTTTGCCGCCCGTGAGGTGCCGCGCGAGGTGGCCCCGGGCGAGGCCTATCGCGCATGGTTCGATTCCTTCCAGCGCGCCCACCCGACGCTGGCGCGCGGCGCCGCCGTCGCCATCGCCGATCCGAAACGGCGCGATATCGACACACCGGCGCTGCCGGCGCTCATTCGTCTGGAGTATGCCGACCCGCAGTTGCAGATCTCGGTGAACCCGCCCTTACGCTAAGCTCTCCGACTGGTGCGCGGTGTATCGGCGCCCATCGGTCACGCGCCTTTCGAATGCGATCCGGGTAGAATCGCGCTGCCACGGATGCGATCTGTTCGTACCTTCGTGTTTCGAGGAGCTTCTCTGTGACGCGACTGACTTGCCCCGAGCTGCGTCGAGGGACATTTGCCGTGACCGTCGTGGCCCTGGCGGTCTTTTCAGCCATCGGAAAAGCCGGACCCTCGGTCTTTCCTACCGGCACGACGATCTACGACCCGGCAAAGGCCTGGAGCGGCTTTACCGTGCTGTCTCCGCTGCAGGGGCAGGCCGTGCTCGTCATCGACATGAACGGCAAGGTCGTCAAGCAGTGGGACGGCTTCAACAATTCCGCGGGTGGTCCCGCGCGCGTGCTGCCCAACGGCGACGTCATCGCCGCGAACGGCGCGCGGCAGGGGCGACAGGAGTCGGTGGAACTGGTTCAGCGCGATTTCGACGGCAAGACGATCTGGAACTTCGATCACAACGAGGAGCTCCCGACCAATGACGGCAAGACGATCTGGTCGCTTCGGCAGCATCACGACTGGCAGCGTGAGGACTTCCCGGCCGGCTATTACTCGCCAGAGTCGAGCCCTGCGCGTTCCGGCGCCAACACGCTCATCCTGACACACACCGATCGTCGCGTGGCCGCGATTGCCGGTGACGTGCTGCTGGGAGACGATCGCCTCATCGAAGTGTCCCCGACGGGTCAGGTCCTGTGGCAATGGATCGCCGGCGATCACATCGACGAGCTGGGATTCGACACGACGGCACGCGCCTCGATCCGCGGCGCACGCGCGGGCGGCGCACGTGGCGATGGTGCTCGAGCTGGCGGCGGCCCGCGCGGTGGTGGACCCGCCACGGGAGCCCCGGCGTTCGACTGGCTGCACATCAACTCGGCGACCTACGTCGGGCCCAACCGCTGGTTCGAGGCGGGTGACAGGCGGTTTGCGCCGAACAACGTGATCATCAGCAGCCGCGAAGCAAGCCTGCTCGCCATCGTCGCTCGCGACGGCTCGATCGTGTGGCGGCTCGGGCCCAACTTCCTCGAGTCTGACGCGCTGCGCGCGATCGGGCAGATCATCGGCCAGCATCACGCGCATCTGATTCCTAAAGGTTTGCCCGGAGCCGGCAATCTGATGGTCTTCGACAATGGCGGCGCGAGCGGCTACGGTCCGCCGAGCGGGATGGCGCCCAGGGGCACCGGCGTCTTCGCGCGGCCGAGTTCGCGCGTGCTCGAGATCGATCCGGTGAGCCTGAGGCTCGTCTGGTCGTACACGGGCGGGGCGCAGTTCTTCAGCACGAACATCAGCGGCGCGCAGCGGCTGCCGAACGGCAACACGCTCATCACCGAAGGCGCCAGCGGCCGCGTGTTCGAGGTGACCAGCGATCGTCAGATCGTCTGGGAATGGATGAACGCACCAGCGGCAGGCACGCGGACTCCTGCCACGGTGTACCGCGCCTATCGCATCCCGTACTCGTGGCTGGCGCAGGTGCCGCGGTCACAGGAGAGGGCGGTCACACCGCCCGCGAACGGTGACTTCAAAGTGCCGTAGTCACACGGTTTACCGTTTCGCGCGCCATCGTCGATATCCGTAACGCCATCGGTCCACACCCCCGCAATCAAGAAACGTAAGTCACTGCCGTGCCGCGGCTTGCGGCGCCTCCTCGCCAGGCAGCGGAATTGCGATGCTCTCCGAGACCCCTGCACTGAGAGGGAGGCATGATGCATCGCAGCCATGCCCTGGTAGTCCTCGCGCTCGTCGCCGTTGTGTTCACGGCGCATCCGTCGGCGCAGAACCCGGCCAGTCCGCAATTCGTTGCCGGTCAGATTCTCGTCAAATTCAGGCCCGGCACCGCGGCAGCGGTCCAGGCTGATGTCCATCGACAGGCGGGCGGGACACGACTGGCCGAGACTCCGCGTACGCGCGTTCAGCTGGTTGCCGTTCCAGCGGGCGATGAGCGTGGCGCGATCAATCGCTACCTGCGCAACCCGAACGTCGAGATCGCCGAGCCCAACTTCATTCGCAGCGTCGGGACGCCTCCGGTGCCGCCATCAGTGACCGACCTGATACCTGGAGATTCGTCGTTCAGTCAGCAATGGGCGCTGCATAACACCGGGCAGCTGTTCTACTGCATTCCCTGGATCGACGGCACCCAACTGTGTTTCTACGTCGGCACGCCGGACGCGGACATCGATGCGCCTGAAGCGTGGGCACTCTCGACCGGTTCGGCTGTCAAGGTGGCCGTCATCGACACGGGCATCGACTACACACATCCTGATCTTGCCGCGCGGTATGCCGGTGGCTACGACTTCCTGAATGGCGATGCCGATCCATTCGACGATCACGGACATGGAACCCACGTCTCCGGAACGATCGCTGCGGAAATGAACAACGCGACCGGAGATCCTCCGGCAGCCGAAGGTGTTGTTGGGATTGCGCCGAACGCGCGTCTTCTTGCGTACAAGGTCTGCGGGCCAGACGGCCACTGCAGCGACTTCGCCATCACCCAGGCCATCGACCAGGCGATCACCGACGGCGCCAAGGTGATCAACATGAGCCTGGGCGGTGCGGATTACTCGCAATCGCTGAACGACAGTATTCAGACCGCGTGGGCCGCCGGCCTCGTCATCGTCGCTGGCGCCGGCAACGACGGGAATACGAACCTGTTCTATCCGGCCGCGTTCGAGAACGTCGTCAGCGTCGGCGCAACGGACGAAGACGATCTCCGCGCGAGCTTTTCGAATTACGGGAACTGGGTGGACATCGCCGCGCCCGGAAACGTGATCCTGTCGACGTATCTGATGTCGGGATGCAGCGTCTCGACCACGCCCGGCGACATCGGCTGTTATGCCTTCAACACCGGGACGTCGATGGCGACACCGCACGTGTCTGGCGCGGCAGCGCTCGTCTGGTCGCGCAGCGACATCACCAGCAACTGGCAGGTCGTTGACGCGCTGACGCATGGCGCCGACGCGAGCGGCGTCAGCGCGGTGCCGATCAATACGTGGACGGTCTATGGCCGCCTCAATCTGTACGGCGCGATGACCTACGCGGCCGGGCCGCCTCCGCCGCCGAACAACCAGCCCGTCGCAAACGCCGGAACGGATGTCACGGTCACCGACGGCGACGGCGATGGCGGTGTGATGATCACGCTCAATGGCAGCGGCTCGTCCGATCCGGATGGCGACCCGCTGACCTACCAGTGGCGCGAGGGAGCAACGATCATCGGCTCAGGACCCTCCCCGAATGTGTTCTTCGTGGTGGGCGTGCACACGGTCACGCTTGAAGTGACCGACGGCCGCGGCGGGTCGAGCACGGATACGGTCGTGATCACGGTCAACGCGCCGCCGCCACCCAACACGTCGCCGATCGCGAACGCCGGGTCCGACACCACCGTGACGGACAGCAACGGCGACGGCAGCGAGACGGTGTCGCTGAATGGCTCTGGTTCATCGGATCCTGACGGCGACGCGCTGACGTATCAGTGGCGCGAGGGCTCGACGATTGTCGGCGCCGGACCGACGCCGAGTGTCTCGCTGCTGGTCGGCGTGCACACGATCACGCTCGAGGTGCAGGACGGCCACGGCGGGTCGAGCACGGACACGGTAGTGGTGACGGTCAATGCGCCGCCGCCTCCGCCGGCCACCCTCGCCGTGACGGCAATCAGCCCGAATGTCGTGAACCAGAAGGCCGGTACCGTGACGTTCGTGATCACCGGGACCGGGTTTGCCATCGGGGCGAATGTCAGCTTCCTGAACGGGTCAGGCCCCGCGCCTCGGGTTCTCTCAGTCACGCGCGACAGCTCGACTCAGCTCACAGCGAGAGTGGAGATCCGCTCCGGCGGTGGAAAAACCACGCGCCGCTGGGACGTCGTGGTGACAAACCCGGACGGAACAAGTGCCGTGGGCACGGGACTGTTGACCATCACGCCGTAGTGTCGACACCGCTCGGATTCTCCCGGGGTGTGGCATGATCCGCGCACATCCCGGGAGGAACCGTGTCGCGATTGCTCATCTCGATTGTCATTGGTGTGATGGTGGTGGCCGGTGCTGCGGCGCCGGCGTCGGCGCAGCAGGCATGTGACCGTACGTGCCTGCGCACGATGCTCGATCAGTACCTGACAGCGGTCATCAAGCACGATCCCGCCGCGGCGCCGCTCGTCGTCGGCTTCCGCCAGACGGAGAACGCGATCAACACTCGACCGGGCCAGGGCGTCTGGAAAACCGTGACCGGTCTCGGCAAAGTGCAGCGCAGGTATCTCGATCCAGTCTCGGGCCAAGCCGGGTACTACGGCACGGTCGAAGAGGGGAGCGAGACCCCGATCGTCACCGTGCGCGTGAAGGTCGAGAATCGCAAGATCACCGAAGCCGAGTGGATGCTTGCGCGAGCCAACGATCCCGGATTGAGTGGCGCGCGTCGGCAGGGCGGACCGCCGGCCAACCTGCACAACCCTGAGTACCTCACGGCGAATCCACCGCCGGATCGTGTCGTGCCGCGGAACCAGCGTTCCGACCGCGATTCGCTGATCCGGATCGTCGACAGTTATTTCGACGCGATCACGTCGCACGACGGCTCGGTCGCGCTGACGCACCCCGGATGCGGCCGCGTCGAGAACGGCTCACCGGCACCGGCCGGAGCGTTCCTCCCCGCGGCGCCGCGTGGTCAGGGTCCTGGCGGCGCGGCCCCGGCTGGTCGAGGTGCGCCGGCCGGACAAGGTGCAGCCTCGGGAGCCACGCAGCCAGGTGCCGCAAGCAACGACTGCGTCGCCAACCTGCAGAACTTCAATTTGTCGATGGTGGTCGCGCGCAGGACCCCGATTGTCGATGAGGAGGCGCAGGTGGTTCTCGCGTATGCGGTCTTCATCCGCCGACCGGGATCGCCGACTCCGCGAAACGTGTTCAGCGAGTGGTTCAACATCGAGGACGCGAAGATCAAGACGATCTACACGGCGATGTTCTATCCGGCGCCCGAGCTTGCGGTCCCGAACTGGCCGCCGTTCGACGGCAACTGGCCGTTGCCGGCGAACATCGTGCCCGCGCCGCCGCCGCAGAAGTAGAAGCGCGGGTCGCACAGAAGTACGTACCGCTTGACGTCTCGTCTTCGAATTCAGGAGTCGTTGTGAAGTCAGCACGAATCGTCATCGTGGTTGCTCTGCTCGTGGCCACCTCGCCGCTGCTCACGGCTCAATGGCCC
>DASROF010000197.1:0-2432 GCA_035647075.1 Vicinamibacterales bacterium
CGAGCTGTTCGAGATCGATCATCCGGGCGCGGGCGACCTGCCGCCGCGCTGGTGGGAGCTTGGCCGGCACCAGTGGCGCGAACTCGTGGAACCGCACCGGCTGGCGTTCATGGTGTCGACGCTGGAGTCGCTGGTCGAGCGTCTCGAGGTGATCAGCGGTCGCGCGCTCGACCGGGACGCGTTACGCGAGCGGCTGGAACTGGTGAACCAGCAGGAAGAAGTGTTCGACGACGTGCGTCGCCTGATCGCGAGTGCGCCGGAATGCCCGGTACGGATGACGGAGCAGATCACCAACGTCATGGCGACACAGTGGGTGCGGGGTGGCGAGTGGGCGCTCGGGCATGCGCGCGCCTTCCGTGACGAAGTCAGCCATCGTGTGGAAGCAGGCCTGGCGGCGTGCCCGGACGAACGTGCGCGGTTAATGTGGGTCGGCGCCGGACTGTGGCACGACACCGGCTTCTACACCGCGTTCGAGTCGTCTCATCGGGCCGTGTTCGTGTGGTCGATGTATCTTGCGTTTGGCCCCGACGGCTACATTCGCTACGGACTGGACGATCCGATGGCCGCTCTGGCCAGCCGGACAGCGAGCTTCAACGAGTACCTGCACAACCCGCCGTGGGCCGCCGAGTGGCTCGTGCACCAGGCGCGCGAACACCGCATCAACGGTGCGCTGGTTCTCCGGCCGCGAAGCATGAAACCGGCGGGCACGGGCCGCCTCTTCATCGAGCGCGCACTCGAGGAGGCAGGCATTCCAGTGCTGCCGATCGAGGGGGACGTGGTCGATGCTCGCGCGTGGGATGCGGACGCGGCGCGCGCCGATGTCCGTTCGTTCCTCGATGCGCGGGTGCTCCAGTGACAACCACGGTGCTGCGGGAAACACAGGCGGGCTGGCTGCTGCCATTTGCGGCGACGCTCATCGCGATGTTCACCCTGCAGCTGTCGAATCTGGGGTTTTCGCCGCTCCTGCCGTCGATCCAGCAGGAATTCGGCATGAGCTACACCCAGCTCGGACTGTTCACCGGTCTCTATGGTCTGCTGGCGATGCTGCTCAGTGTGCCGGCGGGCGTGAGCGCGAGGCGCTTTGGCGAGAAACGTGTGCTCGGCCTCGGGCTGCTGGGCGTCGCGGCAGGAAGCGTGATGCTTGGAGAGGCCTGGAGCTTCGAGTCGGCCCTCACGTTCCGGGGCCTGACGATCTTCGGTTACCGTTTCGCGTTCGTCAGCGTGCTCATCGCTGTCGCGCTCACCGCACCGGCGTCACTCCGCGGCCGCACGATGGGGATTCTCGGCGCAACCTCAGCCCTCGCGTCCGTCGTCGGGGCTCCGCTGGGGGGCCTGTTCGTCGACGAGTTCGGCTGGCGTCTCGCGATCCTCGGTTACGCCGTGATGGCGGTGCTTGGCGCCACAGTGTTCTGGTTGTTCTACCGTCCCACCTCCGATGACTCGACGAGCATCCACGAACGTCACGCGCCCGGCGGCGGCAGCGGAAGCGCTTTTCTCTCGCCCGTGGTCTGGATGCTCGCACTTGTCGTCGGGCTCGGCGGGTTCGGTCAGTTCACGGTCACCAATTTCGTTCCGAGCGTGGCGAACGCGCTGTATGGCCTCGACGCGAAGGCGGCAGGCGTGATTATCAGCACTGGCTATCTCACTGCGATCGCGGTGAATCTCGGCGTCGGCCTGCTCGCGGATCGCTTCAACAAGCTGATCGTGCTCGGTGCGCTGTTCATCCTGCTCGCGGTGGCATCTTCGTCGCTGGCGATCGAGAACGCGCTCACGTTCCGGATAGCGACTGCAGCGGTGATCGGCTTAGGATTCACAGCCGCGAACCAGCTTTATGGACTGGCCGGCAGCGTGATGCCGCGCCACGAAGCGGGCCATGCGATGGGCGTCGTCAGCCTCGGCGCCGGTCTCTTCGGATACTTCGGCCCGCAGATGCTCGGCATCCTGCGTGACCAGACCGGATCGTTTGCAGCCGGTTTCTACATGGTGGCGATCGCCGACGTCATCACCCTGGTTCTCATTGCCGTCCTCTACCAGATGACGAGAGGGGAGACACACAGATGAAACGACAGTTCTTGACGTGTATCTGCGCGTTGGCGTTGAGCCTCGTTGTCTCCGCGCAGGCGCCGCCGACGCGGGCCACCGGAGATCAGCGGCGGCAGTATGTCTTCTCACCCACCGGACAGCAGATGCCGTATCGCATTTACGTTCCGAAAACGTGGGACGGAAAGGCATCGCTGCCGATCATCCTGATGCTGCATGGCGCTGGCGCGAACGAGGGCACGTACCTCGATCAAGCCGATGGTCTGCTGATGAAGCTGGCAGAGCAGCACCGCTACATCGTCGTGTCGCCCCTGGGCTTCACACCGTTGGGGGCCTACGGCAATCCGCTCCGGCTGCCAGCGGTCTTTGGTCAGCCCGCCGCTGCCGTCTCG
>DASROF010000198.1:0-3385 GCA_035647075.1 Vicinamibacterales bacterium
CTTCGACGTTCACGACCACGTCGTCTTCGAGATGTCCAACGGCGCGTCGGTCATCTTCAACGATCCGCGCCGCTTCGGATTCATGACGCTGCTGGCGCCGGGTGAGCTGGACGCGCATGCCACACTGGGGCGCCTTGGCCCGGAGCCGCTGGCGCGAACGTTCGATGTGGTCGCCCTCGCGCGGGAGCTCCGCCGACGGAAAACGTCACTCAAGATCACGCTCCTGGATCAGCGTGTGATCGCCGGACTCGGCAACATCTACGTCGTCGAGGCGCTGCACCGCGCACGGCTCTCACCGAAGCGCCGCGCATCAACGCTGGTGACGGCGAGCGGGGAACCTCGGCCTGCGCTTCATCAACTGGTCGCGGCGATCCGCGAGGTGCTGAGAACGGCGATTCGCAATCAGTACCGTACTGGTAGCAAAGATCCCTTTCTGGTTTACGACCATGAAGGGGAGCGCTGCCCGCGCCGCGGCTGCGCTGGCACGATCATGAGAATCGTGCAGGGGGGCCGATCGACATTCTATTGTCCCGTCTGTCAATCGTAGTGTCCGCCTTCAGGCGGACCATCGGTCGTAGTGTCCGGCTTTAGCCGGACTAGAATCTGCTGATGCCAGCCTTACTCCGGAACAACAAGGTTCTTTGGACGTTACAGATTCTTCTGGCCGCGCTCTACCTTTTCGCCGGCGGCCTCAAGCTGATCGCGGCGCCGGAACAGATGCGTACGGTGCCCACGGATCCGATTCCGTCGGCCAACATGATGATGTTCCTGCGGATGATCGGCGGCTTCGAGGTGCTGGGCGCGGCCGGACTGATTCTGCCAGGCCTAACGGGTATCAAGCGGCACCTGACGTCGGTCGCTGCCGGCTGTCTCGCGTTCATCATGGCCGGCGCGGTGGTCGTGTCGATCATGCAGATGGGCGTGAAGACGGCCATCGTCCCGTTCGTCGTCGGGATTGTTGATCTGATCGTGATGTCCGGCCGCAAACGGTGGAAGTAAACGCTCACTGAAGGAAGGGTCACATAACATGACACTGAATTCCATTCGGCAGGCTGGGGTCTCTGTGGCCACATTGGGTCTGTGCTGTGTCGCACTGGCAAATGCGCCGGCAGTGCATGCACAAGACAAGTGGACTGCCCAGTCGTTGATTGACCGCCAGCTGATCCTGGATCAGATCACGCGCTACTACTACAACTTCGGCAAAGTGGAACGCCAGAACGAAGAGAGCTTTTATGCCGAGGACGGTGAGTTGATTCTCGGCACGAGGCATTACAAGGGCAGGGAAGGCATCAAGCAGGCCTATAACCGGGCTCCCGCAGCACCTCCAGCTGGTGCGGCCCCTGCCGCCGGAGCGGCCCCTGCCGCCGCCGCTGCGCCCCCGCGCGAGAGGACCGCGTTTAACGTCGAGATCGGGAATCCACTGATCATCGTGCGCGGCGACACGGCTACTTCGCAGGTCATCTTCACGGAGTACCGGCAGGAGAAGGTGGGCGATCCGATGAAGATGACGACGCAGGGAAAGGAATACGCCACCTGGGTCAAGGTGAACGGCCAATGGCTCTACAAGACCCGTCAGATCGCGAGCGGCAGTAACCCGCCTGAAGGCTGGAAGGACTAAGCGCCCGGCCGAAGATAGCGAAGACCGCGAAGAGATCTGGATCACCAGAATCTTCGCGCTCTTCGCCTCCTGTCATTCCACGCCGAACGCCAGCAGTACGTTCCCCGGCCGCCCAATCAGGCTGACGTAGCCAGACAGCACGTAGACCATCCCACCAGACACTACTGGGCCCGGTCCATCCATCGCGCCGCCCTTGGCCGGGACGCCGTTGACGGTTTCGAACTCGCGGTTCGTATTGAACGTCCAGACGATCTTGCCGTCCTCTGCGGAGTAGGCGCGCACGCCGCCGTCCATCGATCCGGCAAAGACGATCCCGGGTATCGCAGTAACCGCCGCGCCCTGCGCCGCGCTGCAGCCGCGTTCTGTGCCGCAGAGGCGCTCCGCCGGCGGAGCCGTCCACACTTCTTTTCCTGTTGCTGCATCGACCGCGCGCAAGCCGCCCGGTCCATTGACGCCGAAGTAGGCGTTCCGATCGCTCACTGCCGCTCCCCATTGCCCGCCGAGCGCGGCACCGGCGCCGGTGCGGTACTCCCACACCTTCGTCCCTTTGTCCGGATCGACGGCATAGGCCATCCCGGACTTCTGGTGCACGATCAGCAAGTCCTTCCCGCCCGCCTTCGTCAACACAGGCGACATCGAGAAGTCATGATCGGGCCCAAGCGTTTCCGGACACTGGCCGCCGGGAGGATTCGATCGTCCGCATCCGCCAGCCCAGACGTCGTTGGCCAGCGGCTGGAACACCCACTTGTGACGGCCGGTTTCCATGTCCAGAGCGATCACCGCGTCGCTCGTCATGGTCGCCGGGCCGGAGTAGTTGTTGCCCGTGGCGATGTAGATCGAGCGGCGAGCGGGATCAATCGTTGGCGCTCCCCATACACCGGCGCCGGCCGGTCCCCAGATCGTCTTGCCTTCAGCGTTCTTGCCGCGCGCCGTCGGTGCGTCGGGAATCGTGTACGACTTCCACACGACGGTTCCGGTATTCGCATCGAGCGCGGTCACGCTGCCACGGAACGTGCAGCACTCGTAACGCGCCTGTCCACCCTGGCCCTCCTCACCGACGCCGGCAAGCGGCACGTACAGCCGTCCGTTGTAGAGCGTGGGTGAGCCTGTTGCACGGGCAAAGATGTGCTCGTCCAGCTTGCGCGACCAGAGCTCCTGACCGGTATTCGCGTCCACGGCATAGGCCGAAGGCGTGCCGTCAGCGAAGTACACCGCATAGCCGGCCTGTCCCGCGCGCTTGTAGGGACCGACGGAGACCGCGGTTCGAATACCAGCCTGCGCGTGATACCGCCAGTAGGTGCATCCGGTCTTTGCGTTGAGAGCGAGCACGTCGCCGCTTTCGCTGCCGACGAACACGCGGTCGCCCAGGATTGCTGGCTGCGCTCGCGCGGAGTTCACACCGGCAAACCCGATCGCCCATTTCAATTTCAGCCTGGGAACGTCCGCGGCTTTGAGCGTTGTCTGCGCGCCGCTCGTATAGCGAGTGTTCGCAACCGTCGCGCCCCAGCCGTTCCAGCCGTTCTCAAGATCGGACGCTTTCAACGCAGGAGCCGCTGCCGAACAACGGCCGACGATCGGCGCAGGCGCCGCCGTGCCCACCGGTCTGCCTGCGAGGAAGCCGGCGACCGCACGTCGCTCGGCATCCGTCAGCTCCGATCCCTGCCTGAACATGTTGCCCGTCGTCAGGGACGTGAGAATTGACTCCGGAGCGATGGTCGCGAGCACGTCGCGCGTCGGCGCGCGCGATCCCGCGGTGGGTTGCTGGTG
>DASROF010000199.1:0-27593 GCA_035647075.1 Vicinamibacterales bacterium
CCGCTCGTCACCGACATCAACCTGTCGCTCGACGATCGATTCCTCTATGTCTCCTGTTTTGGCACGGGCGAGCTGAAACAATTCGACGTATCCGATCCCTTCAACCCCGTCGAGACCGGCTCGGTGAAGCTCGGGGGCATCGTTCGTCGCCAGGCGCACCCGACGCGTCCGGACAAACCGTTGAACGGCGCACCGCAGATGGTCGAGATCAGCCGGGACGGTCAGCGTCTCTACGTCACCAACTCGCTGTATCGCACGTGGGACGACCAGTTCTATCCCGACGGCCTCAACGGCTGGCTGGCCAAAGTAGACGTGCGACCCAACGGCGGCATCGAGCTCGCGCCCGCTGGCTTCATGGAGTTCGAGGGGATGCGGCCGCACCAGGTTCACCTAGAGGGCGGCGACGCCAGCTCCGATTCCTACTGCTTCTCGTGAGACGCATATGACGAGCGAGCTGACGACGTCGTGGGCAATGCTGGTGGCACTCGGCGCGTTCCACGGCATTAATCCGGGTATGGGCTGGCTGTTCGCGGTTGCGCTCGGCATGCAGGAGCGCCGTCGCGGTGCGGTGATCCGGGCGCTATTACCGCTCGGCGTCGGGCACGCGCTGGCGGTGGCCGGCGCCGTTGGCGCTGCGATCGCGATCGGATTCGTCATCCCTCTGAGCTGGCTGCGCTGGCCGATCGCCGGAATGCTCGTCTCGTTTGGCATCCTCCGCCTCATTCGTCACCGACACCCCCGGTGGGCCGGTATGCGCGTGGGCATGTTCGGCCTCACCGCGTGGTCGTTCCTCATGGCGACCGCACACGGTGCCGGGCTGATGGTGGTGCCGGTGTTTATGGGGATGTCGATGTCGGGGACGGGAGCACACGCGCACCACATGCCCGCCACAGGGATGGGCACTGGAACTGCGTTTCTCGCAACCGGTCTGCACGCGCTCGGTTATCTGGCGGTGACCGCGTTCGTCGCGGTGCTGGTTTTCGAAAAGCTTGGTGTCGGTATCCTGCGCCGCGCCTGGTTCAACCTCGATCTGATCTGGTCAGCGGCGCTTGTCGCGACCGGGGCGATGACGCTGTCGTTGTGAGAGGAGACGTGTCATGCGCATCCTCTACCCATCCCCCTGGTCTCGGCGTGATCGCTTCGTCTCTCCGCGCTTCACCTTTGAAGTGATCCGCCGCTCGTTCGACCCGGTCGTCGGCCTTGTCTTGCGCCGTCGCTTCGGACGCACAGCGGCCTGTGCGAGCAGCTGGCGCAGACGTTCGTGTGCGGCGTCACGGTTGGCCGACTGCGTCCGGTGCTCGCGGCTGTCGATCCGCAGTACGCCATCGCCCGTCATCCGGCGGCCGGCCAGCGTCACCAGCCGCTGCTTGACGTCCGCGGGCAGCGAGGATCGAGCAATGTCGACGCGCAGTTCGACTGCGGTCGACACCTTGTTCACGTTTTGGCCGCCCGGACCGGAGGCTCTGACGAACCGTTCCTCGATCTCGGTCTCGTAAAGAGCGATCTCATCACTGATGCGGATAGTCGCGTGACGGCGCGCTGGCGCAATGTCCCGACTAGCCACGATCGACGATGGCATCCATGGCACCGAGTGTACGCGCGACCCGCGGCCCGGACACGATCCTGGGCCGTCAGGTGGCGATCAAGGTACTTGGTACGAGCCTGAAGCCGCCTACGGATTCGACGCCACCGGCGTCAGCAGACACGCACGGATCATCACGCCGTCCGGACCATCGAGGTAGCACGTCCCGGCGATCTGTCCAGCGTCGTTGATCCCTCGAACCACCGAGATGAGCGGCCAGATACCGCCCGGATCCTTGTCGATCGCCTTGTTGAGATCGATCATCGCGCCGTCGCGATACAGGAACACCGAGCCATCCGAGATGCCGACGATGTGGCCAAAGTTGTTGATGGCATGGGCGCCCGACCAATGCGTGCTGAAAGCGGGATCCGACAGCGTGCCCAGATCCTTGATCACGCCGTTCTCGTAGAGAAACGCGCGCTCCTCTGAATTCCCATTGCGCCACGCATAACCGACGACTTGCCGCGCGGAATTGACGGCGCTCGGAACGGTCACCGAGATCGGATCGCCATCGAGCGTCGGAAGTTCGAGCATCGAGTGGCCGTCGAAGAGAAATCCGTGATTCGCGTTGGGCGTCGGCGCCGCCGGCGCCAGCATGCCGACGACGTCTCCGGCGTCGTTGATCCCGTAGGCGGCGTACGCTGATTGCCGCTTGAGGCGCCACATGTCGCCCGTGCTGTCGACGATCCATGCGCCGCCGTTCGAAGCGCCCGCAATCGTGCCGCTGTTGTTGATTGCCCACCCAATCGAGGACGGCTCATTCGAGAAGCCTGGGAGGGCGCCGACATCCGTGAACACCCCGTTGAGATAGCGGAACGCGTGGACGTTCGTTTGGCCAGGCAGGAGGAAGAAGCCGGTCACTTCGCCGGCGTCGTTGATGCTGGTCGCCCAGCCGTAGTTGTCGGTGATCGGCGTCATCGTGCCGTTTTGATAGATGAATGGGATCGTCCGCAACGGATCGGTCGGCGACGACGTAAATCCGGCAACGTCGCCGTGGGCGTTGACCGCGAACGCCGCGCTCGCGTAGACCCAGTCGTAGCAGCAATTGAGCGCGCCGAGATCAGTCACGTTGTACAGCGCACCGCTCGCCCTGAGCGTGACCGGCCTGAACGCCGGTGTGGCGATCGTCAATGCGGACAGCGCCAGGCAGACAACGATCGCGCGCTTACGGGTGGATTTCAGGGTCATGACGCCTCCGGACGCAGCGCAAGGCAACATCCGAACCACCCAATTCCTTCGGCGACTCCGACCTCGGCCGCGGAGCGCATACCCAACCTGAAACGCTTCTTACAGTCCTGCCGCTCCAGCCGTCACCTTCTCAATCGGTTGCCAAACGCACACGACTGGGAGCATCCTGATGGCATCCCCACCATCGGAGCCGGAACATGGCCTCCAGGCACCGCTCCTGTCGTGCGCGAGCTGTCATCCTTCTCACAGCGGCTGCGTGGCTCTTCCCTGCACGGCTATGGGCCCAGGAGCGGCCCGCTGCACTGCACGGCGTCAACGCGGTGACCGTCGACGTGTCCATCGTCGCCCCCGATGGCGTCATTCCCGTCGGACTGACAGAGGCGCGGTTGCGGACGATCGCCGAGCTGAAACTCCGATCATGGGCACTCACCGTCGTGCCGCCTGCAGATGCCGAAAAGAATCCCGGAGCCGTGCCACGCGTCGACCTTGACGTCACCATGCTGGAAACGCGAGCGATTCAGAAGCTGGAAGGCTATGCGTTCCATACCCGTGTGACAGTCATTGAACCGGGCATCAGCATCCGCAACGGCGCGTCCGTGAACGGTGAACTCTGGTCGGGCTCGTTCCTGAACGTCAGCGCCGTAAAAAGCATCACGGCCGACGTCGAGCGGGCAGCCACGGAACTGCTCGATCAATTCATCAACGAGTGGCTGCGCGCGCGGCGCTGACGTCCGCCCCGCGCCGAAGGCGGCAACGGACAAGCTCTGCTGTGGGTTCTGGCCGATTCGGCCGACCGTTCAGAATCGTGATGCCCGGGCGGAATCGGTATTCCCCACCTCCGCCGCCTTCATGCCACTCTCCGCGAGCGCGTCGAAAACACACGGAATGTCGCGAGTTGGTCTCTATGGGGCTGATGGAACCGATATTGTTTCGCTGGCGACGTCATGGGGATGTTTTCGACCTCCTCGGATGTGGCCATCGATCTCGGGACCGCGAACACGTGCATCTATACGCGTGGCGCCGTTGCGCTGAACGAGCCCTCGGTCGTCGCGTTCAACACCGCGAACGGCGGGATCGAAGCCATCGGTGCGGAGGCGCGCGAGATGTTCGGGCGTACTCCTGTGAACATCAATCCGGTCTGGCCCGTGCGGAATGGCGTCATCGCTGATTTCGCGGCGGTCGAAAAGATGCTCACGCACTTCGTGCGCAAAGCGAGGGGGCGCAGCTATTCGCGAGCCCGCGTGGTGATCGGCGTTCCGGCGGCCAGCACCCAGGTGGAACGCCGCGCTGTCAAGGAAAGTGCGAACCGCATGAAGGCCAGCGAGGTGTACCTGGTGGACGAACCGATGGCCGCGGCCATCGGCGCAGGACTTCCGGTGACGGAACCCGCGGGCAACATGATTATCGACATCGGAGGCGGAACGACCGACATCGCCGTGGTCTCGCTGTCCGGCGTCGTCTATGCGAGTTCCTTACGAATCGCAGGCGGTGAGATGGACGAGGCGATCGTGCACCATCTGAAACGGCGCCATAACCTGCTCATCGGCCAGCCGACGGCAGAACGGATCAAGTGCGACATCGGGTCGGCCGCGCCGCTCGAGAAACCGTTGCGGATGGAAGTGAAAGGCCGCCATCTGTCTGAAGGCGTGCCTCGTACCGTGACGATTACTGATGCAGAGGTGCGAGAGGCGCTCTCCGAATCGGTTCGCGCGATCCTGAAGGCCGTTCGTGAGGCGCTCGAGTGCGTACCACCCGAGTTGTGTGCCGACATCCATGAGCGTGGCGTCGTGCTCACGGGCGGAGTGGCGTTCCTGCGAAAGCTCGACGAATACCTCGGCAAGGGGACCGGGCTCACGGTGATCAAAGCCGGCGAGCCGCTGACCACTGTCGTCACTGGCGCTGGACGGCTACTGACTGACCGGGCTCTATTGTCGAAAGTGGCAGTCCATTGATCGCGACGCACGCGCAGGAGCCATGGGAGGGAGCGATGAGTATCTGGAACGAGTTCAAGAATGCGATTCTGCCGTGGCTGCTCGCCAGCGCGGTGATCGCCTTCTTAGTTGCCGAGCATCAACGAACCACCGCCGCCCTGCTGGATGCGAACACCCGTCTCGCGAACGCGGTTGAACAGCAGGGCAAAGCACTCGACGGGGTGCGCGCACTCCTTGCGTCGCAGGGATACACGCTGCCCCCTTTAAACAAGCCGCAGTGATTCATGGGCTTCGGGTGCCGGTCCATTTGACGTCACGCGAATCACTGCGGATGTTCAACCTGGCTGATATCTGGGCGGCCCGCACCGGGCAGCGCGTCCAGCTCGTGTCGGCAAACGACCACGTCCACAGCCGCCGCTCTTTTCACTACTCGGGCCTGGCGGTCGATTTCCAATCGTCGGATCCCGACGGGCTTTCCTCGACATTCAGGCTCGCGGGCTACCGGGTCCTGTGGAAGGTGCCCGGCCACTTCGGTCACATCCACGTGGAGCAAGCCCGTTCGCTGATCGGCCGATAGTTCCAACATGGACACGGTGCCCGAGCGCCTGATCGCCTGGCTGCTTCGCTCGGTATCAAGAGCGGTGCTCTTCGCCGGCTTCGCGATGCTGGTGGCGGGCGGCGCGACGTTCAGCATGCTGTCGGGCGACGGGGTGCCGCATGCGATTGCCGTGACCCTGCTGCAGATCGGCGCCGACTTCGCGCTGACCGGCGCAGCCGCCACCTGGCTGTCCCAATCGCGCGCAGCGCTCCTGCCGAACGAGTTGGCGACGGTTGCGGACAGTCAGCGTCCCCCCCTCGGCTGGCTGATCGTGCTTGCCGCGATTCTCGTCGCAGCGCCAGTCTGGCTGGTGTTCACGCTGCAGCCGTTCCTCGCGGAGTGGCGCTACGTGCTTGGCCTGCTCGAGACGCCGGGCCTGTGGGACAACGCGAACGCCAACATGTCGGGCGTGGTCCTGATACCGCTGGCGGCAGCGTTGACGCCGCCGTTCTTCGAGCTGGCGATGCTGGTCGGAGTCGCTGTCACGTCAGCGACGCTGCTACCTCTACTGATGGCGCGCAGTCCGCGGTTCCCCCGTTTCTATCTCGTATGCGTCATGCTGTTGTCGGGGCTCGCGTTCGCGAGCATGCGCGGGGCCGAGGCAGCGACGCTCGCATCGGATGCGCTGAGACAGCTCGTCAACACCACAAGCGCCAACGCGCAGGAAGCGGCAACCCTTCGCCAAGCGCTCGAGCGCTACGCTATCGTCGGGTCGACGGTGCCGCCGCTTCTGTTGACGGGGTTCATCTACGTCCTCTTTGTGCCAGCGATCGTCACGTCTACGCGCGTACGCCTGACGTTCGCACAGCGCCAGCCGCCATTGGTCTCCACGCCAGCGGCAGCATCAGACGTGGCCGCGATCACGAACCCGCCGCGGTTTCCAGGAACAGGTTTCTAGCGGCTAGATAGTCGCTTCGACCGACGCCGCAACCGTGCTCATGGCCTCGAGGACCGGACGCCATTTCTCTTCTGTAAAGCGACCGGGAAAGATCACGAAGCCGACCGGCTTCCACATCGTCTTCAACCAACCGTCTTCCACTGTCAGCAACAGATCGCGTGCGGCGATCGTGAACAAAGCCTTTCGGCCCGCTTCGTCGCGCGTGTGCGCCTCGATGCCGCTGGCGTCGAGCGTCGCCGGCCCGCCGGTCCGAACCGCGATGACCAGATATCCGGCCTGGTGCTTCCCGCGTCTCTGCTGCAGCCGTATCGCGACTTCCCTGCCGCCAAACCGGCCGGTCACGTACGAACGACCTGAGAAGAAACTGAAAGGACTCTGCTGGATGACCGGGGCCTCGAGCAGCCGGGCAAAGGCAGGCAGAAACGCCCGCCCGGGCGCCATCAGCATCCAGACAACGAAGACCACTGCAACGAGCGAGAGCAGTATGAACGGCACGTCTATTTCTAACGATTCAAGCCAGGGACGTTACGGAGGCCCAGGACCTTCGCGATCTCGGGCGCCAGATCAACGAGGCGAAGGGCCATCGTCCGCGTCGACGGCTCCTCACCCGGCACTCGGATGAGCATCGGGATGCGCTGCACTTTTTCCTGCGCTCCACCGTGGCCGCCAATCCGACCGAAGCCGTAGCCGTCGGCCAGAAACGCAATCAGGTCCGGACCCGCTGGACCAGCCATCGTGTTGGCGAGCTCCTCACTGTGCTTGCTCGCCCAGGATCGAAATGCGGCGCCTTGGTTGTCCAGGTTCTTGTAAACCTGTTCGTAGCGGTAGCCATTCCCGGCCTTCCGCTTCGCGTAGATCTCGGTGACGCCGGAGACATCCTGCAGCCCACGGATCAACGCGCGCTCATTCGACTCGGAATGGTCCGCCAGCCACAGTGTGATGTCTGAATCGGCGAACGCCGTGGCCAGCTTTCCCACGTTGTTCAAGTGCTGAAGCCAATACGGCGGCTCGGACGGGTCGGCCACGTTCTCGTACGGACAGCACGACTGAAACTTGTTGTTGCCGAGGTACGCGTCGTGACGCTGGCCGCCGTGGTCCGCGGTGACGACCACCATCGTTCGATCGGCAAGACCGCGCGCGTTGAGCTCGTCGAGAATGCGACCAAGCTGCGCATCGGCGATGCGAAGGATATCGGCCAGGCGGTACTGACTCGGCACGCTGGCCATCCCTGGACCGTCCTGCTCGCCGAGCATGTGCGCCACCTTGTCGATTCCCCCGAACGTCAGGAAGAGACCGGACCACGGTTCACGGCGCATTACTTCGAGCGCTGCGTCCGCCGTCCACACGTCGCCACCGGCATGCGACGCATCGTTGCCTGGAACATAGCGGCTTCCGTCGAGGGCATAGATCGTCGACAGACCGGTACCGTACGTCTCCGCACAATCGAGCGAAAAGCGCGGGTTGTCGGCGATGTAACGGGGGACGTTGACACCATCCGGCGTGCAGCGTCCCTTCGCTTTCGCGAGTGTGACGATGGCCGAGGCATACGGACCACCGAAGGTGGCCGCGGCATAGTTCTTCTCACCGATCGCAAACACGGGGCCGAGCGCGTCGCGAATCCGTGATTGCAGGAAGCGCTGCTTCGGAACCCGCTCGAGCAACCGCCACATCTGGTCGCGCGTCAGATCGTCGGTTTTGTAGGCGGCGTTCGGTTTGCCGAGAGTCCCCTCCGCATCCAGCAGCACGTCCTCGAGCCATGGAAGATCCCTGGGAAGCAGGCCCGTCGGAATGACCAGATGGCTCACAACCGTCTGGGAAGCCAGATGACCGACATACGCATCCGGATAGTTACGAGCGGAGGCGCGCAGTCGCTTGAAGTGCTCGAGGTTGAAGCGGTCGATGTAATCCGGCCGCATCTGGTCGAACACCATCACCAGGACGTGATCGGGCTTCGGGTGCGCCGACGGCTCGGTCCGCGCGCACGCTGGCAACACCAGCGCGGCGCCAACGATCACGATCAGCAGACGGCAGATGACGATGAAATGAGCCCGGAAGAGTGGAATGACCAACCTCGGCGCCTATGATATGGCGGCACACCAATGCGGATGACACCCGAAGACGCGCGCGCCCTGATCGATCGCGCGATGCAATCCGCCGGCTACCACGCGGATGAAGCGGCAACGATCGCCGACCACCTGCTGGATTGCGAGCTGCGCGGCGTCACGTACGGTGGTCTCGCTCGCGCCATCAGCATTGCGGAGCGTACGATCCGGACCGGCGTCAGCCGGGCGCCCATTCGCGTCGTCAAAGAGACGACCGTTTCGGCGTCCATCGACGGCGCCGATCACATTGGGTACGTGGTCGCCAAACGCGCAATGGCGCTGGCGATCGAAAAAGCCGCAGCGGGCGGCATCGCGATCGTCGGTGCGAGCAATACGTGGTACACGGGCATGCTGTCCTACTACGCGGAGATGGCCGCGGCCCGTGGACTCGTGTCGATCATTGCGTCGAACGCCTCGCCGTGGGTCGCGCCGCACGGGGCGACGGAAGGACGGTTCGGTACGAACCCGATCTGCGTCGGCTTCCCCAGCGCTGACGAGCCGGTGATCTGGGACATCGGGACGTCCGCGATCATGCACGCTGAAGTGAAGCTGGCCGAGCAGCTCGGTGAGCCGCTCCCCGAAGGCGTGGCCTTCGACCACGACGGTCGCCCGACGCGCGACCCGGTCGCCGCGCTCGAGGGTGCGTTCGCTGCGTGGGGCGGCCACAAGGGATCCGGTCTCGGCATCGTCGTGCAACTCCTCGGCGCACTCGCCGGAGGTCCGGCCATTCCAGGCGAGCTCGCCGGTTTCGGCATGGTGATCATCGCGATCAGCCCGGATCTCCTGACCAACGCCGACCACTTTGCTCGAGAAGTATCCGCTTACGCCGAATCCATCCGCGGTGCGCGGCCCATCGAAGGCGGTCCGCCTGTCCGCATGCCTTTCGATCGATCGCGGGCGGAAAGAAGCCGACAGCTGGCCGAAAACTCAGTCGACGTCGCCGATGCCGTGTATTCGAGGCTGGTCGAAATCGCCGGCTAGCGGACCGCTTCACGGCGCTGCACGGTCCCTTACGTTGCTTCGCTGAAAGTGTGAAGTGGACGCTTGTGAGCCTCCTCAGCGTTGCTACACTATTAACTCTTCACCACGAGTCTGGGCAGCTTTTCAGGAGTTGATATGGTCAAGTCTGCGATCGCGCGCGTGTGTCTCGCCGTCACGATGGCGATCGGCGTCGTCGCCTCGGTCAACGCAAGTCATTCGTGGGGCGGGTATCACTGGGCGCGCACGTCCAACCCGTTGACACTGAATCTCGGAAACAATCTCACCGGTGTGTGGCCGACCCATCTCACCACCGCGAAGATCGATTGGGATAACAACGATCCTTACAACACGATGAATCTGTCGATCGTTGCCGGATCATCCAATCGCAACTGCCGTCCGAAGTCCGGCCGCATTGAAGTGTGCAACGCGGCATACGGCTTCAACGGTTGGCTCGGCGTCGCCCAGATCTGGATCACTGACTCCGTCCACATCACCCAGGGCACGACGAAGCTCAACGACAGTTACTTTAAGAGCGCACCGTATAACACGACGGCGTGGCGCAACCTCGTGACCTGCCAGGAAATTGGCCATACCTTCGGCCTTGATCATCAGGACGAAAACTTCGACAACGCGAATCTCGACACCTGCATGGACTACACGAGCGATCCGGAGTCGAATCAGCATCCAAACTCACACGACTACGCTGAACTCCACGACATCTACGCCCACGCAGACACCTACACGACGTCGAGTTCTGCAACGCTGCCTGCCGCCATGCCACCGGCCATGGGTCAGCTCGACTTCGACACGCCGGCGCAGTGGGGCCGTCTCGTTGCCACCAGCCGCAGCGGTCGTCAGCAGGTCTACGAGCTCGATTTCGGACGCGGCAACAAGGTCGTCACACACGTCTTCTTGGCCGATCCGGACGCCGACGCTCGGTAGCAGCTCAACACTCAACACAGCGAGCGCGCGGTACACGCGCGCTCGCCGCTCCAACGACTTTCGCTTTCCTCGATTCTTTCGTCGCTTCTCCGCGCTCAAGGCTTCGGCGCGACGTATCCACGGCGGGCCCGCACACGCACGTCACGACCAGGCACCTGTACTGTCAATTCGTGATACTTCCCATCGCGGCGCGGCTCGAAGCTCACCGTGTACTGGTTCGACAGCGTCTCGACAATCTCGGCAAACGGTGCCGTCAGCTTGTCGGGATTGTCGGCAAATAACGCAAGACCGCCGCTGGCATCAGCCAGCTCTTCGAGCTTCGCGCGCAGCTCTTTCTCCGACGCCCCGCGCCCAAGTCCCACCGTGAACACCGTTGCGTCGCTCTCGTCGATCAGCCGGCGCACGTCGCTGAAACTGACGCGGCTGTTTTGATCCTCGCCATCACTGAACACCACGAGCGCCTTGCGGCCGCGTCCGGTGAGCTGCTGGATCGATTCGGCGATCACATCGTAGAGGGCGGTGCCGCCGAACGCGCTGAGCTTATCGAGCGCCTGGACCCGCGCTTCCACGCTCGCTTCCCGTTTGGCAACGGTGAAGATGGTGTCGTTGAACGCGACGATGGTGACCTTGTGTCCCTCGCCGATGGCCTGCAGGAACGCGCGAGCGGCGCGCTGCACGTCCGGCAGTACGGCTTTCATACTTGCGCTCACATCCAACGCCAGGACTACTTCCATCGATCCGCCTGACGACAGGTCGGTAATTGGTCGAGGCTGTTTGTCGTCGAGCAGGCGGAACGACTCGCGCGTGAGCCCTTTGACAAACCGGTCACCGGATTTCACGACCACATTGGCTTGAACGATGTCGACCGACTCTTCCTGGGCAAATTCCACGGCTTTCGTGCGTACGTTCGCAACCACGCGTCCGCCGCCCTTGAGCCGTGCCACCGCGCGAAACGCATGGGCCTTCACTCCGCCGCCTGCATCCCAGTCACAGCGCAGGCGAAGAGCAGCGGCGCAGATCTCCTGGCCGTCCGCAAAGAAGGTGACATCCTCGATCGCGGAACTTCCACCTTCCCCCTCGTACTCGACGAAAACCGAAATCTGGCCCGTGACGAGGGCGTTCGGTGGCGGCGATGTAAACCGCAGCACTCCGGGTTTCTGAGCCTGCACCGTCGTCACCGCGATCAGCGCACAGAACACTGCCGTTGCCGTCCGCATCATCGAGCTCCTGCCTCTTCCACGGCACGAACGGGGCCGCTCGCGATTACTGCCGACACGTAGTCCTCGACGCGTTCACGACTCAACGTCGACGCGCGTCGCGCAAGAGCGGCCCAGTCGTCGGCGTAGACGAGAGGCACGCTGTCGATGAAGTCCTGTGTGGCCAGCGCCATGACCGCGGGGAAGAGCGTCGCCGGAACGCGCAGGTCAGCAAGCAACACCGTGACACGAAGGTTCAATTCCATGAGGCGCGCACCAATCTGCCCGGTGTCCGTTCGACCGACCGTGAGTTCCCAGGCGGCGTCGTCGGGAAAGCGAATGCACAAGCAGCCGGTGAGCGCCGCCTGAGCGGTACCCCACGCCGGAACCATGGACGGTCTTCCGCCGCCTAGGCGGAACAGCTCTCCGAGCGAAAACAGATCGGGCACGGATGACGACGCGTGGAGCGCCGTCCAGTCAAGAACGCTGCGACGAGCCCCATCGACACGTGCCTCGGCGGCCAGACTGTCGAGGGCGCGAGCGTCGTGTGCCGCCTCTTCGACTCGAGCGCGGCCGCGTTGCACAGCATCGGCGATCTGCCGTCCGCTCGCATCGTCAAGTTCGCGAGGGTTCAGCAGCGCGACGGTGTTCGTCAGCGTCTCCACGTCGTTGATATTCAGTCTCGGTGCCTCGGCGAGCGCCTCCGAGGACAGTCGCTTGAGCCGGGTCTTCGACAACGCGAGGTCAAGTCCCATCAGCGCTCCCGTAACCGCGTCGCCAGCACCTCCGGACCCACGTATCGGCCGGCGCCACGCCACGAGACGACGCTCATCCCCGCCGGCGGTCGTGAAACCGAACAGATGACGATGAGAGATGTCGACAGCAGACGCCGGACCGCGTCCCGTATCGCTCATCGAGCTCGCGTACGACAGGGCGACGAGCGTCTCACCGAGCAGGTAATCGAGCGCGTCGATCAGGGGTCGAACGATGCGCGCAGCCTTGCCGACATCCTTCTCGTTGCGAATGCCGGTGACCTCTTTGACGACACGGTCAACGATTTTCGCAACCACGGGGGTCGCATCGGGAGCGTCTGGCCACGGCCGCGCCGGCAGCAACTTCCCGGCGTCGGTTCGAAGCATCGCGGCCCGTGTTTTCAACGTGTCCACCGTCAGCCCTGGACCTGACAGCGCGGTGACATGTCCGTACACGGCGAGCAGGCTGTCCACCGAGTTGCTCTTCTGCTTCTCGCGAAGAGCCTTCAAGTCTCGTCGCGGCCGTTCGGCCGTCACCGCGAAGTCCTCGCCTTCCCACGAGAACGGACCGCCCGCCACGTAGCGGTCGACGAGCGCGTCGAGCAGACGCTCCTCCGCGGTTGGTGAGCCTGGAATCGCCGGAAGCTCAGGGATCAGCTGCGTCCGGAGCCATTCCGCCAAGCGACCCTGATAACGATCGTCATCGACGGTCACTGTGATCAGCGAAGTCGCCAGCCGTTCGAGAGTAGACGCCGGTACAGCGGCCGTGCGCCCCAGCCGTTCGAGCAGCGCAAGCGAGCCCTCAAACTGCGTCAGCAGCGGGATGGCGCCGGGGGCATTGATGGTTTCGATCGACGCGATTCGACGAGCGGCCTGCGCATAGATCGCCGGCGTGCGGATGCCGATGCGCTCGAGCGCCAGGATCGCGGCCGGAAAGCGTCCGTACGCGCGCAGGGCGACAAGGACGTCCGGCATCTCGGCATCGGTCGCCTCTCCGAAGATGCGCTGACCGGCATCGATGCGCTCGATAATCAATCGGCGGTCGCGCGAATACTTTCCGGCGAGAAGGCTGGCCAGGAACGCTGCGTCGGCGACGCCGTCTTCGCCCGGCACGCGCAGTTGACGATCACCAGGATCCGGCAGATCGATTCCCTCGACAGCCCGGTCCCAGAGTCTGCGGTACGCCGGACCGGCCAACAGCCCCGCCTCGGTCAGGTGAAGATTGGCCAACAGCAGCGGGACATCGTGGGACGGGCGGTTGAACGGCGTGTCCGAGATCGACCATGACGGATCTATCTCGGTAAACACCTGATACAGCGCCGCGAACCGCTCGAGCCGAACACGTCGATCGCTGATCCCCAGCCCGAGCGCAAAGCGCACGTGCGCCTCGTCGAGCGTCCACAGCGAGTCCGCAAAGTACGCCAGCCGGCCCCCGTCGCGGCTGAAGATCGCCCGCACGAATCGATCCGGCCGGTTCAGCTTTTCGTCGACAAGACTCTCCCAGAGTTCCTCCGCGTCCGCACCGCCAGGAACCAGGACACGGCCGTCGGGTCCGACACGAAAGGCGGCGCCGAACGCCGCAACAACGGGCGCACGGCCGTACAGCCATTGCACGAGATCGGGCGTCTTGACCAGATACGCGCGTGTGTCGGTGGTCATCGTCTGAACGCCGTAAAACAACAGCGAGGCATCGCGGTTGCGGATGATCGCGTTGAACAATCGAGCCGGGCCAATCCTGCTATCAACAACGTCCGGCGGCCAGCTTTCGAACGGAAGCGGCAGTGGAAGCGCGATCGTCGCCAGCGTCACGTTGACGGCCTCACCCGCGTTGAGGCGTGCCTGAATTGCCGCCGTATCGACGCCGGACTTTGCCAGGAGCGACCGAAGCTCGGTGTCTTCGTTTCCAGTCTTCGCTTCTACCGAGTACACGCGACGTTGTTCGCGAAGGCGAAGCCCCAGCGCGTCGAGTGTGTCGCGGAGCGCGTCTCGATCTGCGCCGGCGGCCGACGCCATCGCCGTGGCGATGCCACGCGCGCCGGTCCTCGCAAATTCACGTTCGACGCGATCGAGCGCATCCAGCAGGCGCGCGAACTCGATCGCCGCCTGGGAGGACTCGTCGCGTTTCGCCAGGGAATGCAGCAGGCGGATCGCGCGAAGCATGGCCACCGGTCGATCGGTATCGATCGGGATCTGCAGGACGCGAAGCGCCGCCTCGGGCACGGCAAGACTGTCGGGTGAGGACTGCGCGGGCACGGCCGCAGGCAGCCCCGTCAGCAGCGCCAGTGCGAGGAAGCAAAACCGCATCGAAATCTGGGCGAAAACGGCGTGAGGGGCGACGATAGACGGGCCGACCGGCTAAGTCAACGAACTTGCGTGCAACACGCCTATACTGATCGGGATGCACCCGTTCAAGGAGGCGCCAACGATGCGCATCAGCCTGATTGCTCTTGCCGGGACTGTACTGGGAGCGTCGCTCCTCGCTGCGCCGCAGACCGCGCGGCTTGCCGACACCTCCGCGGCCGCTGCCGCCGCGCCCACGTTCTACAAGAACGTGCTACCGGTGCTGCAGCAGAACTGTCAGTCCTGCCATCGGCCTGGCGAGGTGGCGCCGATGTCGCTCCTGACCTATGAGCAGACGCGGCCCTGGGCGCGCGCGATCAAAACCGCGATCGCCAACAAGCAGATGCCGCCGTGGTTCGCCGATCCGGCCTACGGACACTTCGCGAACGAGCGTCGTTTGAGCACGCGCGAGATCGAAACGATCAACGCGTGGGTTGATGCCGGCGCACCGGCCGGCAACCCGAGCGACGCTCCGGCGCCGCTGGTCTTCGAGAACGGCTGGAACATCAAGCCGGACATCGTCGTCGAGATGCCGAAGGCGTTTCAGATTCCGGCGTCCGGGACCATCAACTACAAGTACGTGGTCGTGAAAGGCGTCTTCACCGAGGACCTGTGGGTCAGCGCGGCCGAGATGCGGCCAGGCAACCCGAAGGTGCTGCACCACGGCAAGGTCTGGGTCCGGCCGCCGGGATCGAAGTGGATGGAGAGAGCGACGTACGGTGAGGCCTACGAGCGCGAATCGCAGAGCGCGGTCATGGGCAACAACTCGATCGAGGAAGGCAACGACATCCTTGGCAAGTTCAATCCCGGGCTCGGCGCGCAGCGCTTCGACATCGACGGCGCCGCCAAGTTCATCCCGAAGGGTTCCGACCTCGTCTTCGAGCTGCATTACACGACGTCAGGTGAAGCGACGGCAGACGCGTCGCGCGTCGGGATCGTGCTCGCGAAGCAGGCGCCGAAGATGCGCTACTACTTTCACGCGGGACCGACGGCCATGAACCTGGCGATTCCTGTGTCCGACGGCAACGCCGAAGTCGTCAGCGAGATCACGTTCGGCGAGGATGCACGCCTCGTCAATGCGCAGCCGCACATGCACCTGCGGGGTAAGGACTTCGAACTACGCGTCGTCACACCCGACAAGAAGATGACGACGGTGTTGAAGGGCACGTGGAACTTCGAATGGCAGATGGGCTATCAGTACGCGGAGCCGATCGCGCTGCCGAAGGGCTCCAAGCTGCAGTTCATCACGCACTTCGACAACTCGCCGGCGAACCGGTTTAATCCGGATCCCACGAAGAAGATTGTCTGGGGCCCACAGAACTGGGACGAGATGAGCAACTGCTTCATCGGTGTCCTGTTCCCAACGTCGACAGCACCAGAGAAGGTATTCCTGCGCTCGGGTCCGAGCCTGCTGCCCCGCGGCGAAAGTGGACCGACGCTGGCTGCGTTCGCGCAGGTCGATCCGAACGCCGTCGGCAAGGCGAGCAACGCGTCCAGCGGCGGCGCTTCGGTTCCTTAGGCCTTCTTGGGCCTTCGGCCTCAGGCCTTAGGCCTCACCATCGGCCGATGGTCTTGCCATCGGCTTCGAACTTGGCGCCGATGAATTGGCCGGCGGCCGTGCCGTCCTTCATCGGATTGAAGCGGACGGTCACCACGTCACCCGCCTTGAACGTGGACGCGCGCCAGCCCTGACGCGAGAGCGTGTTGGGGCTGCCGCCTTCGAGGCTCCACTCAGTCTTCTTGCCGTTCTCGTCGATCACGACCTGCAGCCAGACATGCGGGTTGGTCCACTGCAGTTCCTTGACGGTTCCCTTCTTCTCGACAACCTTGGCGTCGTCAAACATCGCCGCGGAGTGGTGAGCGAGAACCGAAGGGCCTAGCGAGATCGCGAACGCGATGGCAAGAGCAAGATTCAGTCGTTTCACGATGCGCTCCATTGCGGCACCCTTAAAAGGGTGCCCGACTCACCGGCGCCGTTAAAAGGGCGCCCTACTTGTCGAGTGGCTTGCCGTCGGGCCCGAGCGTCAGCGTTTTGCCTGACGGGTCGATTGGGTTGCGATTGTTCTCCGCGCACGCATAGTCCCAGGCCCAGGTGCCGGCGGGCTGCTTCACGTAGCGCTTGGTGACCCGCCACTGTCCCTTCAGCGCCTTGGCATCCTCGATGACCATCTGCGCCTCCATCGTATTCTCATCGACCTTCCGCAGCCGTGTGGTCGCGCGGCTGGCGTCGCTGAGAATGAGACCGGTGCGATCGACGATCACATCGTTGTCTTTGGAGCCTTTCAGGCTGATGGTGTTGAAGACGAGCGTGTCGCCTTCCCAGTAGCCGACCGACGCGCCGTTATACGTCGGCCAGAGATCTTCGGACGCGGGGTGCTTCCGCCCGTCGGTGTAGATGCGCAACACGTTCGGCCCGTTCTCGGCGATCACATATACGGCGGCCGGCGTCACGGCGAACTCGTAGACGTCAGGCACGTTCATGATGCGCGGAAAGCCGTGCGGCGTGCCGCATGTGCTGACGGGATCGGGGAACTTGCCCTGGCGTACGAGCTCGATGTTCTTCCGATACTTCGCTTCCCACTCGTCCGTGTACGGAGGAGCCTCGCGAACACCCGGCTCGCCGGCGCGGCCGGTCGGCGGCTGGACGCTCGCGCGATCGAAGACGGTCGGACCCTGCATGGCCCAGATGCCGGACCAATCGGGCAGCGTTGGCCGCGTGCCCTGCGCGTCCGCACCGATGATGGCGACAACACAGAAAAGCGCAGCGCCGGCAATGACGCTGGCCATGGAAGGCAGACGTGTCACTGACTTCACCTCGCTGCCGATTATCACTCCGAACAGGTAGCCGGTGGGTCCGGCTGGAGCCGGAAGCTACGGGTAGCGGAGTGGGTCCGGCTGAAGCCGGACACTACAGCCGGACGCGTGCGGTTCAGGGAAGGCGGCGAAGCGCCCGTGTTTCGTTGTGCAGATTGTGAACGACGAGGAACGTGCGGAAAGCCGCCATGCCCCACATGCCTGCTGCCGCAACCTTCGGGTGCCGCGGGCCCATCATCATGTTCCAGGCGGTGAAAGTACCGACGTCGATTGCGGCGCCGATGGCGACGAGCTTGCCCGGCGACTTCTGAAACGGCTGCAGAAGAACGTTCGTCTCGCGCACGTGATAGTTGGTCAACGCGTGATACGTCGATGCCCAGTCAGCGGCGGCAGCGACGCTGGCGAGGGTGGTCGGCATTCTCAAGCTCGGACGCAGCTCCTGCGCCGACGCACGGCCTGCCACGATCCCCTGAAGCAGAGACACAACGAACACAGCGGCCACGAGCCGCCATCCTCGCCCAAGGAACCGCGAGCGGTTCCGGTAGACCGGGATGTAAGGCATAGGTCCCCTATCGGGCTTGAAAACGCTTGTCTGTAGAAGGTTTGGGTCGACGCCGGCCGACTCATCTTGACGTCGGCCTGAAGAGTATACGGCGAGGTTGAGGTTGGCGGTAGAGGTGACCGATTTGAGCGGTTCAGCTCATCTATATTGAATTCAGATTAGATTCAGATGGTCCGGCCGAAGCCGGACATTACGTCACGCGAGATCGAATACGAGCACTTCAGCATCCGAGCGCGCGGTCAGGTCAAGTGCGGATTCGTCCGACACGGCGGCACCGTCGCCGGCGGCGAGCGACTCTCCATTCACCGTGACATCGCCGCGCGCAACCTGCACCCATGCATGACGACCCGGACGCATGTCGAGATGCGCAGCGTCGCCCGGCTTGAACAGTCCAGCGTATAGCTCCGCATCCGAATGCACGGTGATCGACCCGTCACGCCCGTCCGGCGAAGCGACCAGCCGCAACCGGCCCTGCTTTTCCGCATCATCGAACCGCTTCTGCTCGTAGCTCGGCGTGATACCACGCTCTACGGGCCGCAGCCAGATCTGGAAGAAGTGCGCCGGCTTGTTGTGCGACGGGTTCGTCTCGCTGTGCAGCACGCCCTTGCCCGCCGACATCCGCTGGACGTCGCCAGGCCTGATCACCGAGCCGGTGCCCATGTTGTCCTTGTGCGACAGCTCACCTTCAAGCACGTAGGAAATGATTTCCATGTCGCGGTGGCCGTGCGTCCCAAACCCCTGCGATGGCTGAACGCGGTCTTCGTTGATGACTCGAAGCGACCGGAACCCCATGTGTGCCGGATCGTGGTAGTCCGCGAACGAGAATGTGTGGCGGCTGTCGAGCCAACCGTGGTTGGCGCGTCCGCGTTGCTCGGATGGGCGACGAACGATCATCGGGTTCCTCTCGCTAGATAATGAAAGCCATGTCCCGTGAAACCAGCGTCGCGGTCCGGCTCGGATCCGACGTACTCATCACATCCGGGCGGCTGCGCGGCCTCCGGGTGGGCGTCGTCTGCAACCACGCATCACTCGACCGCGGCTTCTTCCACATCGTCGATCGGCTTGCTGCAGCAGGCGATGTAGAACTGGCGGCGATTTTCGGACCGCAGCATGGCTTCCGGTCGGACGTCCAGGACAACATGATCGAGACGCCGCACCGCGACGACCCGTCGCGCCGCGTCCCGATCTATTCCCTCTATAGTGAGACGCGCGAACCGACCGCGGAGATGCTGAAAGGGCTCGACGTCCTCGTCATCGACCTGCAGGACATCGGCGCGCGCATCTATACGTACATCTACACGATGGCCAACTGCCTGCGGGCCTGCGGCCGTCACGGTGTTCCGGTCATCGTCTGCGATCGCCCCAACCCCATCAATGGCATAGACGTCGAAGGGCAGACGCTCGTCGCCGGCTATGAATCATTCGTCGGGCTGTTTCCGATTCCTATGCGTCATGGGATGACCATTGGCGAGCTGGCGGGGTTCTTCAACCGCACGTTCAATCTCGGCGCGTCGGTCGAAGTAGTGCGGATGGAAGGCTGGCAACGCGAAATGTTCGCGGACGCCATGGATCTGCCGTGGGTGATGCCTTCGCCAAATATGCCGACGCTCGACACGGCGGTGGTGTATCCGGGCACGGTGCTGTTCGAGGGGACGATGCTGTCGGAGGGTCGGGGAACGACTCGACCGTTCGAGCTGGTTGGCGCGCCGTGGATTGAAGGTGAACGTTTTGCGCGCGAAATGAACGCGCTGAGCTTACCGGGTGCGCATTTCCGGCCCGCC
This sequence comes from Vicinamibacterales bacterium, assembly GCA_035647075.1. Lineage (GTDB taxonomy): Bacteria > Acidobacteriota > Vicinamibacteria > Vicinamibacterales > UBA2999 > Gp6-AA40. Next base: position 19,668 of record DASROF010000199.1, read on the forward strand.
GTGTTCGAGCCAACCTTTCAGAAACACGCCAGGACCTCGTGTGGCGGCTGCCAGATTCACGTCACAGACCGGCGCGCGTTCCGGCCCGTGCTCACAGGAGCTGCACTGATCGCGATGTTCCGGCGTCAGAACCCGGACAAGTTCGCGTGGAGACAGCCGCCGTACGAGTACGAGCACGAGAAGCTGCCGATCGACATCCTCGCCGGGTCGAGCACGCTGCGGCAGCAAATTGAAGAAGGCGTCGCGCCACAGGTCATCGCCGACAGCTGGCGTGACGACGAAGCGGCGTTCCGCCGCGCGCGGCAGTCCTTTCTTCTGTATTAGAAGTGCCGCCGCGTCGATCGATCCGAGCTCAATAGTGCCCGTGAGCCGTTCCCGACGAAGGTCAGGCCGACTCGAATGTACTGACCGCGCGAGAAGGCTGGGGCGGCCAGCCAGCTCACGGAGCTGGCGGCCAGCGATGGTACGAGCCCTCGCAGCGGTCCGGCCACCGTAGTCGGGATTCAGCTCTCGGGCACTACTGAGATCGCGTACGCCTCGGCCTCGCGCGTCTGCTCATTTCGCAAGATGCGTTAAAACCGATATCCGGCGCCCCCAAAGGTCGCCCTACGAGCGCGTCTTCGCAATGCCGGGCGCCCTCATCTCCTGCGGTGTCGGCGGCATCAGATGGTGTTCGGTCAGGTGCGCCTTCAGCAGCGCGAACGCTTCCTCCGGCGCGTTGGCGCGCTGCACGAGGTCGATGTCTCCCGGGCTGATGGCTCCCCACTCCTCCATCGGCTTCAGATTCATGATCGGGTCCCAGTAGTCGGTGCCGTAGAGAATGATCTGAATCTGCTTCTCCAGCTTTTCAGTCTGCATCAAAGTGAGGATCTCGAACATCTCATCGAGCGTGCCGAACCCGCCTGGGAAGATGACGAGCGCCTTGGCGAGATACGCAAACCAGAACTTGCGCATGAAGAAATAGTGGAACTCGAAGTGCAGGCCGTCCGTGATGTAGCTGTTGGCGCCCTGTTCGAAGGGCAGCCTGATGTTCAGGCCGATCGTCTTGCCGCCAGCCTCATGGGCGCCACGATTCGCTGCCTCCATGATTCCGGGACCACCGCCGGAGGTCACCACAAAGCGGTGGTGTGTCGATTCGAGTGACATGGCCCACGTCGTCAGAAGATTCGCCAACTCGCGCGCTTCTTCGTAGTAGCGCGACCACTCGACCGCCTTGCGGCCACGCGCGAGGTGCGCCTCGAGTTCGGCATTGGCGCGGCGTCCGGCACGCCGCTCGAGCCGCTCGAGCGCCTGCTCCGCCGATTCGCGGCTGTGAATCCGCGCCGATCCGAAGAAGACGACGGTGTCCTGGATGTTCTGCGCCTTGAAGCGGCCGAGCGGTTCAGAGTATTCGGCCAGAATACGGATCGGGCGTGCTTCTTCGCTTTCCAGAAACGTCGGGTCGAGGTAGGCGAGCGGCTGCGAGTCCATGATGCGATCATTCTCCCATGCGTGAGTTCGACCACAGCGTCGCGATCGCGGCAACACCCGCTCGTGTGCTTGACGCGTTCTTCAACGAAGCGGATCTCTCGGCGTGGTGGCACGTCAGTCGTTCGCTGTGCCACGCCCGGTCATTCGGCAACTACGCGGTCGAATGGCCGCCGACCGAGTGGACGGACGACGTCCTGGGCCGCTGGGGTGGCGCGTTCCGCGGAACGGTGATCGACTTCAAACCAGGCAAGGAGTTCTTCATCGCCGACGCGTACTGGCTGCCGCCGGATGGCGATCCGATCGGCCCGATGGCATTCGAAGTCAGCTGCACGACGCTCGGCGAGCGCATGGTGCTTCGCGTGCGTCAGTCGGGCGGCGAACCCAATCGGCGATGGACCCGCTACTACGAGGTACTGGCATCCAGGCTGACGGCGTCGATGGACGAACTGAAGCGGTTCGTCGAGTCGGGCGCCTAGGTAACGGAGGTTACGGAGGAAACGGTTTGACAGGAGGAACGAAGGCACGGAGGCGAACGGAGCGGGTGTTCGATTGGTCGGCGTGCACAGCACGCCGACAGCCGGGATGGAAGCCAGCACAAATACAAACCGCGCAGGAGATCGTCAGCGGCTTGTATTTGCGCTGCCTTTCATCTCGGCAGGCCGCCTTCGGCGGCCCAATCGAACGGTCTTCCTTCGGGATCTTCTTGCCCTTCGTGGTTTAGCCACTGGGATCATCTCCGTTCGTCTTCGTTCTCTTCGTTCCTCCTGTCAAACCGTTTCCTCCGTCTCACGATTCAACCAGCTCTGTACCTGGAAGAGTCGCTTTAGCCGCGGATCCGATGGATCTTGAGGAAGTTCGACGGCCCCGGCGCGAGATCCGGAGTCACACTGACCAGCACGATCACGGCGTTCGCAGGAACCACACCACGCCGGACAAGCTCCTGTCCCAGCCGCTCGGTGACGATCCCGGGGTCACCCCTCAAATCCGCAACGATTGGCCGCGCACCCCACGAGAGCATCAGTCTGCGAGCGATGTGATCGCTGTCGGTGACCGCCACGATCGGCACCGGCGGGCGCAACGCGGACAAGGCCCGGGCTGTTTTGCCGCCGCGCGTCACCGCGACAATGGCGGCCGCTCCCGCGTGCTCCGCAAGCGTCACCGCCGCGTCACACAGAGCGTGGCCGTGCGCCGGTAGTGTGTTCGTTTCGTGACGTGCCACCATCGACGCAACTTCGGGTTCACACTCGGCTTCCCGGATGATTCGATCGAGCGTCTCGACCACGCGGACCGGATGCACACCGATGGCCGTTTCGCCGGCCAGCATGATTGCGTCGACCCGGTCATCCACGGCATTGGCGGCGTCGCTGACTTCGGCTCGCGTCGGTCGGGGCTCCGTTCGCATCGATTCGAGCACCTGGGTTGCCACGATCACAGGGATCCCGTGGGCGCGCGAACGGCTGGTGATCTTCTTCTGAATCTGCGGGACTCGTTCGAGAGGAATTTCGAGACCGAGGTCACCGCGCGCCACCATCACTGCGTCGCTGGCCGCGACAATGTCGTCGAGTCTCTCGACCGCCTGGGGACGCTCGAGCTTGGCGATCAGCGGAATCGACGGCGCGCCTGCCCCACGCAGAGCCTCGCGCGCGCGTGTGAGGTCGGCCGCGCTCTGGACGAACGACAACGCGATGAAATCGACTCCCATCGCAACGCCGAACCGAAGGTCGTCGATGTCCTTGTCGGTGACCCCAGAGACCGGCAGCTCGACACCCGGCGCGTTAATGCCCTTTCGTTCGCCGAGCTCGCCGCCATCCACCACGATGGTCTCAATTGCGCGATCCGTCGTCGACACCACCTTGAGCTGCATGCGCCCATCGTCCAGGAGGAGGACATTCCCGGGCCGCAGGACCCGCGGCAGCTCCGCGACGGTCGTTGAGACTCGTCCGGGCTCGCCGGGAAAATCGCCGACTTCAATCGTCAATCGATCGCCGGACGTCAGCGTCAGCGGGCGGTCACCGGCCAGTCGGCCGGTGCGAATCTTCGGACCACTGAGGTCCTGGAGGATCGCCACGGGCCTGCCGGCTGCAGCGGCCGCCCGACGGATGCGATCGGTCGTGGCGCCGTGGGATTCGTGCGTGCCATGCGAAAAGTTCAGACGAAAGACGTCCACGCCCGCTTCGACGAGCGCGCGTATCTGCTCGTCGCTGTCCGACGCGGGACCGACCGTGGCGATGATCTTCGTCTGCCGCACTACGCAGATAGGTTATAACCGTCAGATGACGATCAAGACGTGGCTCGAAGCAGCCATCCAGGACGCGGAGAGGAGAAACCTCACCGGCCTGCGGTCGCTGCTCGAGACGCTCGCGCGATCCACCTCGGCCTTGCGCAGCGCGGACTGGAACTTCGACGCCACTGGGGAGCCGGTGCACACGCACACACCTGATGTCCGCTAGCTTCCGCACCATTACCGAACTGGCGCGGTCGCTTCGCGCCCGCGAGATCTCCGCCGAAAGAGCCACCACCGACTGCCTGGCGCGAATCGCCGAACGGAATCCGTCGATCAACGCGTACATCACCGTCCTGGCGGACCAGGCTCTTGCGCAGGCCCGACAGGCGGACGCGGAGCTCGGACGGGGACAGGATCGCGGCCCGCTTCATGGCGTTCCGGTTTCGCTCAAGGACATCATCGATCTCGAGGGCGTTCCGACCACGGCAGCGTCCAACGTTCGTGCCGGGCACGTCGCACGTCGCGATTCTGTCACGGCCGCACGTCTGCGTCAGGCTGGTGCAGTCCTCCTGGGCAAGACGAACCTCCACGAGTTTGCCTTCGGCACGACCAACGAAGACTCGGCGTTCGGTCCGGTGCGCCATCCACTCGACCCGAATAGATCGCCCGGCGGATCGTCCGGCGGATCAGCCGCGGCCGTGATGGACGGCATGGGATACGCCTCCATCGGGACGGATACGGGCGGCTCTGTGCGCATACCGTCAGCGGCATGTGGTCTGGTCGGATTGAAGCCATCGCTTGGTGAAGTCCCGCTCGAAGGTGTCGTTCCGCTCAGCTCGACGATGGACCATGTGGGACCGATCTGTCGCTCGGTGGCCGATGCGGGAATCGTGTTCGATGCACTGCGGGGGCGCGCGGAACAGCGGGCAACACGGGAAATGAAGGGCCTTCGGATCGGCGTCTTGCGCGGTTACTTCACATCCCTGCTCGACGCGCACGTGGCCAGTGCTTTCGAGGCAACCTGCGCATCCTTATCAGCCGGGGGCGCCACGCTGGACGAAGTGGAGATTCCTCACGCCGGAGACATTGCTCCGATCTACCTCCACATCGTGCTGTCGGAAGCAGCGGCGTTGCACGCGAAGACGCTCGAGAATCATGCCGAGCATTACACACCAAACGTCCGGATCCGTCTCGAGATGGGACGCTACATCCTGGCGGAAGACTACGTTCGCGCACTGCGAGGGCGCGAGGTGCTGATCGAGCAGGTCGATGCTGCTCTTCGCGGTCGTGACGCGCTGCTGTTGCCGTCGCTGGCGGTGCCAGCGGTGAAGCTCGGCGCAGCCACAATCAAGATTGGCGGCGTCGAAGAGCCTGTCCGAAACATCACATTGCGCCTCACGCAACTGTTCAACATCACCGGTCACCCGGCGATCACGATTCCCTGCGGGGCGACGACCGATGGGCTGCCCGTTGGTGCTCAGCTTGTCGGAAGCCGTGGCAAGACGGACGATCTCCTGTCGGTCGCCCAGGCGGCTGAAGCGCTCATCCGGCCCAACGTCCGGTAGCCCTTTCCCTTCGATGCTCGCCCGGTTTTTTCATGCGTGGGAACGTCGGCTCGCGTTCGCGACCAAGGATCGCGTCGTGCGCCCGTTCGAATGGGGAACAGACTGGATCGATTCACCACACACCGAGGGCGAACCCGACGTGGCGGTGGAACGCTGGGTCGATACGGTGATGCAGGACTCGACGGCGTTCTTCGCAGTCCCGCCAACCAGCGACTTCGCCTTCACTGAGGCGTCGCCGGATCTGAAGTTGAAAGGCGAGGCCGGGACCCTCACGTTTCCGAGCGCGCTGACCACTCCCCATCCGGAAAACAACATCGTTCACGCTCGATGGTTCCCGGCCGCCAGCGATACGAGCCTGCTGCGGCAATCGAATCGCGGACGTGCGGTCGTCGTCCTGCCGCAATGGAACTCCGATGCGGGCGGACACATCGGCCTGTCACGCGTGCTGGCGCGGTTTGGCGTCTCAGCACTTCGTCTGAGCCTTCCGTACCACGACGTGCGTATGCCCCCGGAGCTCACGCGGGCCGACTACATCGTCAGCTCGAACATCGTGCGCACCGTACAGGTCTGCAGGCAGGCGGTGCTCGATGCGCGACGGGCCGTTGCGTGGCTGGCATCGCTCGGTTTCGAACGGATCGGCATCATCGGCACCAGTCTCGGCTCGTGCCTGTCGTTGCTCACATCAGCACATGAGCCGCGCATCCGCGCGCAGGCGCTGAACCACGTATCGCCCTGGTTTGCCGACGTCGTGTGGCGTGGGCTCTCGACGCTGCACGTCCGTCGCGGTCTCGACGGACACATTGATCTCGAGCAGCTGCGTCGGCTGTGGCGACCGATCAGCCCGTGGTCGTACCTCGAACGCATCCGCACCACACAGACACTGCTCGTGTACGCGGCGTACGACCTGACGTTTCCCGTGGACCTGTCGGAGGTTCTCATCGATGAGTTCCGTCGGCTCGGATTGCCGCACGAAACCGCGCTCCTGCGCTGCGGTCACTACAGCACCGGATCGATCCCGTTCAAGTTCCTGGATGGGTATGTGCTGACGAAGTTCCTGCGGAATCGGTTGTAGACCGGATAACGGAGAGGGTGGCAGTCCGGGAAAAGGCCCAATAAAAGTCCCATTTTCCGTTCGCGAGGTCACCGGGATGAGCCGCGGCAGAAAGGTCAGTTCCTCGCTATAATCAAGCCCTTGATTTGACCCCGGACGCGCGGCACGCTGCGACGATTTGGGGACGGTTATCCGGCTTCTTTTCGGCGACTCTGTGACGGCACGTGGTACCGATCACAACTTCTCGGAGGCACAAATGATTGGACGAGTTTTACGGTGTGTCGTCGTATGTGGGTGTCTGATGGCCGCTGCCCCGCTGCAGGCTCATCATTCCCTCGCCGGCGTCTACGACATGAAATCGGAAAAGGAAGTCTCGGGCACGCTGGCCAAGATCCAGTTCGTGAACCCGCACGGATCGCTGACGATCACGGCGAAGAACTCCGACGGGACGACGACCGACTGGACGTTCACGACCGGCTCGGCCACGACGCTTGCCGATCGCGGGATCACCAAAGTCGGCCCGAAGGCGCTCAAGATCGGCGAAGAGTTGAGCGCGAAGTTCATCCCCGCAACGAACGGGGCTCATATCGGTTTCCTCAAGTCGATCAAACGGGCGGACGGCACCGTCCTGAATATCTCCACCGGTAACGCGGCCGACTAAGCGAGAGCGAGATCAACATGGCTTCTCGAAAAACACAGATGTGGATACGTGTCGTCATCGTGACGACGCTCATGATCGGCTCGGCGTCGCTGTCGAGCGCTCAGGCGCCGCAAGGTGCCGGGCCGGCAGGCGGCGCAGCTCCAGCACAAGGTGCTGGTGCCGGTGGTCGAGCCGGCGGCGGCCGCGGCCGCGGCGGCGCCGCGTTCACGCCGGCACCAGGCGCCAAGGACCTCAAGTCCGTGATGTTCAACTGGGGCTGGTACACGGGCATGCTGCGGAGCGATCAGGAATACGACGTCCTGATGACGCTCGACTATCAGGGCAAGGGCACGATGCAGATTGGTGGACAGCCCTGCAATGTGTCGATGTACCGGAGCGACATCACCTACCAGGAGTCGGGTGAACGGATCCGGATCACCGGCACGCGGCCCAATGGCCAGAGCTGTAACACCATCGAAGTCGTCAGCGGCGCGTATGCCTGGAACGAAGACATTCAAGGTGCCGAGCTCGTCCCGGGCAAAGGCAAAGCGACGCCGATGGCGGCAACCGTCGAGGAGCGGATGATTCGCCTGTGGTCAGGCCCGCAGGGGGCGTTCAAGGCCGCGTTCGCGGGGACGTCGCCGGAAGCACCTCCCATGACGCCAAGACCGTCACAGCTGGCAGCCGACGTGATGACGATCGGGAAGACGACCGTCGCCTGGGTCGGCAACAAGCCGGTGTTGACGTACCCGATCCCGGGCGTCCCCACGGCCACGGCGACGACCACGCTCGACGCGAAGTTCATGCCCGAAAGCGTCGTGGTGAAAAACGGCGCGACCACCTACGAGTTCACGTACGGCGACTACAAGGACTGGAACAACCCGCTCAATCCGGCCGAGGCGTTGTATGCCGGCAGGATGACGGAGAAGAGGAACGGCACGGTCGTGCGCGACATCACGACGACGCTGACGGAGAC
>DASROF010000200.1:0-21255 GCA_035647075.1 Vicinamibacterales bacterium
GCGCAGGCTCTAAAAGCGCGCTGGAGGCTTACCTGCAGGCGACGGCCTGTCAACGAGCAAGGAAGATAAACGAGTGCCGTCGGTAGCGGCCGGAAGCGCGCTTTTTCCGCGTCGACGAGCGGGATCGTCGGGCGCTGAATACCAGTGCCGTGATCATGTGACGAATGGACACTACGACTAGGTCCGCCTAAAGGCGGACACTACGACCACGTCCGGCTGAAGCCGGACACGACGAGCTATTTCGGAGTGAGCTTCAGCAGATCTGCCCCTGACAGCAGGTAGATTGCGCCGTCCGGACCCTGGCGCACTTCGCGGACGCGGGCCTTGCGGTCGGTGAGCAACCGTTCTTCGGCCACCACGCGCTCGCCCTTGATGTCGAGGCGGACCAGCGCTTGTCCGACCATGGCGCCGACGAACAGGTTGCCCTGCCACGCCGGAAACAGGTCACCGGTGTAGAACATCATCCCGGATGGTGCGATCGACGGCACCCAGAAGTAGATCGGCTGCTCGACATCGCTGCGCTGCGTGAGGGCCTTGCCCACGCGCACGTTCTTGCGTCCGTCGGACTGCCGCGCGTCGTACTGCGTACCGTAGGTGACTTCGGGCCAGCCGTAGTCCTTTCCTGCGCGGATGATGTTGATCTCGTCGCCGCCCTGCGGACCGTGATCGATCGCCCAGAGCTCGCCGGTCTGCGGATTGAGGGCCGCGCCTTCCGGATCTTTCAGCCCGTGCGCAAACGTATTGGCGGGCACCGTTGCGCGCGAAAGCCACGGGTTGTCCTTCGGGATCGACCCGTCCTTGTTGATCCGCAATACCCGGCCGGTGAAATTGCGGCGCACGTCGGGGTTGTCGGTGAAGTCGCGATTCTCGATGCCGTCGAGATCGGAGTCATAAAAGCGGAATCGATCCGCTCCGGTGATGAGCAGTGTCCCATCGCGGGCGATCACGATGCGGCGCTCGGACCCTTCGGCAAGATCCTCGACGTTCTCGAGCGCCAGGTTGTCGGCACGGAGACGCGCACGCGCAACACGCTCGGTGCCGAGGTCCATCGTCCGCCGCTCGGTGAACGGCTTCTCCCAGACGCGCTCGTAGAAGAATTCCACCGGCCATGAGCCGGGCGCCTCGCCTTTCGGCGGCGCGAAGTACGTGAAGTAGAGCGTCCGATTGCGCGTGAAGTCGGGATCGAGCACGACGTCGTGCAGCCCTTGCGCGCCGATCGCCTTCACTCCGGGTACGCCGGCGACGGGCCCAAGCACGACGCCATCCGGCCGCACGACCCGCATCGTCCCGATGTTCTGCGTGACGAGAAAATTGCCGTCGGGCAGGAACGCGACGGCCCAGACCCCGGTCAGGCCAGTGGCGATGGTTTGAACGTTTACAGGTGGTGAAGGTTTGGAAGGCGCCGGCGCTTTGGTCTGCCCTGGAAACGCCGGCGTCGGATTGTGAGTCTGCGCCTGAACGGCCGTGAGAGCGACCGCAGCCACGAGGCTCAGCGTGACTGCGGCTCTCACAGCCTATTTCTCGGCTTCTGCGCCTGTATCCGCGGCGGTGCCGCGTCCACCCCGACCGGCGGCACCAGCGGGACCGGCGGCAGCGGCACGTCCGGCGCCCGCGCCCTGCACGCCGCCGGGCTGATTGATCGCGCGGCGTTCGCGTGTGATCCCCTTGGCTGCCGCTGCTGCCATGTTTCGATCTTCGTCGCGCTCGGCCGCCAGCGACATCTCGATCGCCTTGTTGCCCGAGTGGCATTCATAGGGCAAGAGCACGCCGCCGTCGAGCGGCGTCAGCGGGAACGAGACGGTGAACGGCGTCAGGTAGGTGAGTGGGTCGTCCCAGGTTGCCTGGTATTGGATGATGTCGTCGGCCACGCGGCGGAAGCGCTCGGTGATCTTCATCGCCTTGCTGTGCTGCGTGCCGAGGCCGTTGACGCCGAACGCGGTCTGGTCGGTGAGGTTCGTCGTTTCGACGACGAGCTCTTCGCCGTCCCAGCGTGCGGTCGAGTCACCGAGATACATCCCGATCTTCTGGTTCACGTGCGGACGGCCATCCAGATGGAAGATGCGCGTGTCTGGAAGCATCTCGTAGGAAAACGCCACGACGCCAGGCGCCTGCACGATCTGGTTGCCGTTGCCGTAGATGACGCGGAGGACGGACCCACCGATGCCGCGCGTGATGCAGCGTTCGTAGAGCGGGAAGTCCAGCCAGGAGTTGAGCGGGCCCTGTCCGTTCGTACCACGCGGCATCGTCCGCGCCCCGGGAAGCACGTTCGGCACGCGGCCGTCCGGTGGATCGACGACCAGGCGGGTCTGCGGGAAGGCGCGCCGAGCATAGTCGTTCCGGAACGTACTGGTAGATGTCGTGTCGCGGTTGTTGGCCTGGGCCGCGACCTGCTTTCTCCGGGCCTCCATCTCCTCGTCCGTCCGATATAGCGGCGGCGGGCCAGCAGGTGCCGCAGATGGAGCAGCCTGAGGAGCTGGCGGTGCGCCTGGGCCGCCGCGGCCTCGGCCGCCGCCCTGCTGAACGCCGATGCCGACGCCTTCCATGTCGTCGCTCGACCATACGCCCTGGAGATCAGGATCGCCCCACGGTGTGCGCGGCGCCTTGTACGTCACCGGCTTTCCGCCGAACGCAGTAATGACCATCGGAGGAGGCGTGCCGTACTGCCGCGGCATTGCCTGCGGCGTCTGCTGTTGCCCTGAGACGGGAGCGCTGGTGTAAATCGACAGCGCCATCACCGCGGCGAGAACGCCGAGCCAACCGAGCTTGCGCATGATGAACTCCTCCAAAACTGGACGGATCTTAGGCCCGTTCACCGCGTTTGTCCAAGGTTGTACGGCTGAGGAGAAGGAGGGAGAGTGGATGTTCGAGGATCAACTCCCAACCGCCAACTCCCAAGGCCCAAACCAGATCGGCTTGGGAATTGGAAGTTGGGAGTTGGGAATCTTCGTAAGGACTACTGTTCCCGTGTTCCCTCGCCGGTGTCCGCAGCGCCACCGCGTCCACCGCGGCCGCCGCCACGTCCGGCGCCTGCGGGTGGCGCACCTGGCGTGCAGCCCGCCACGGGTTGCGAGCCGACGCCGGCAGCGCATTCCTGCACCCCACGGCGGTTACGCTTGATGCCCTTCGCCAAGTCCGCGGCATACGCCTTGTCCTCAGCGCGCTCGGCGCCCAGCGACAGCGAGATCGCCGTGTTGCCCGGATGGCATTCATACGGTAGCAACTCGCCGCCGTCGAGCGGCGTGAGCGGGAACGAGACGGTGAACGCGCGCTCGTAGGTGAGCGGATCGTCCCACGTCGCCTGGTATTGCACGATGTCGTTCGCGACGCGGCGGAAGCGCTCGGTGATCTTCATCGCCTTGCTGTGGCGCGTGCCGTTGCCGTTCACGCCGAACGCGGTCAGGTCGGTGAGGTTGGTCGTCTCGACGACCAGCTCTTCGCCTTCCCAGTGCGCGATGGAGTCGCCGAGATACATGCCGATCTTCTGGTTCACGTGCGTCTTGCCGTCCACGCGGAAGATGCGTGTGTCGGGCAGCATCTCGTAGGAGAAGGCGACGACGCCAGGTGCCTGGACGATGCGGTTGCCGTTGCCGTAGATGACGTTGAGGATCGAGCCGCCGATGCCGCGGGTGATGCAGCGTTCATACAGCGAGAAGTCCATCCAGGAATCGAGCGGACCCGGGCCGTAGGTGCCACGCGGCATGCCGCGCGGCGTCACGTCGGCGCGGATGTTCGGCATGCGGCCGTCCGGCGGATCGACGAGCAGGCGCGTCTGCGGGAACGCGCGCCGTGCGTAGTCGAAGCGGAACGAGCCGTCAGTCTGCGTACCGTCGCTTCGCTTCGCCGCAGCGTCAATCTGATCCTGGCGAGCCTTCAGGGCCGCGTCGTCGAGGTACAGCGGCGGAGGACCAGCGGGTGCCGCCGCAGCAGCGGGAGCCGGAGCCGCCGGAGCAGCGCCGCCCGGGGCGCCGCGTCCCCGTCCGAATCCGCCGCCGGGACCGCCTGCGCGCGCCGCAGTGCCGACGCCCTGCATGTTGTCGCTCGACCACACGCCCTGCAGATCCGGATCGCCCCACGGCGTCCGCGGTGCTTTATAGTCGAACGGTTTTCCGCCGAACGCGGTGACGACCATGGGTGGCGGCGTCGAGTACTTGATCTCTGCCTGCGACTGTCCCGACACGGGTGTGCCGACGACGATCGTCAGCCCCATGATCGCGACAAGGACGCCGACCCAACCGAGCTTGCGCATGATGAACTCCTTGCGGTCCTGCGACTGTGCAGGCGCGGTAGAAAAGCCTGTCACGCCGATGCTCGCATCTTGCTGAGAGCGAAGGCGGATGCGCAGATTCTAGGCGGTAAGGCGAGGTTGTTCAAGATAAAGGGTCCGGTGGATTCGGCCGTTCGGCGCGGTTTTGTAAAGCTTTTGTAAAGGACGGGAGTGGAACGTTGGCGGTGAGCGGGTATTCAGGAAGAGCGCTGGGCCAGAAGCTCGGCATCAAGTCGTGGATGCGCGTCAAAACACGCAATGCCCCTGGGCGTTATCAGCAGCTCCTGGGTGCTCTTCCCGACGACGTGGTGATCTCGACCCGACTGCGCCGGCCGGTTGATCTCGTTCACATCTTCAGCATCGCGCGCGCGCATCTGCTGGCGGAGCTTCGCACCGCAATGAAAGAGATCGAGCAGGACGGCGCGATCTGGGTGTCGTGGCCGAAGAAAGTGTCAGGAGTCGCCACCGACCTCACCGAAGACGTGATCCGGGAAGTCGCGCTGCCGATGGGGCTGGTCGACGTGAAGGTGTGTGCGGTGGACGAGACGTGGTCAGGCCTGAAACTCGTCATCAGGAAGGCCAACCGAAGGAATTAACCGCGAAGACCTGGTTAACGGCTAACGCACCGTTCCGAAGAACAGTCCGTCCGGCGTCATCGGCGTCGCGAACTGTTTCACGACCTTCAGCGTGACGGGATCGAGCACGCTGACCTGCCCTGAATACGCGCTGATATAGACGCAGCCGTTGAACGGGCTCACCTGGATCCCGCCGGTGCCGGTGCCGAGGGTGTCCGATGAAGTCGCGACCACCGTCTTTGATGCGATATCAGCCTTCCACACACGAATGCCGGCGGGCGTTGCGCCGCGCGGCGCGTTGCCCATGTTGTAGATCGACTTGCCGTCGGGGCTGAAGCGCGACACGAACGGCGAGCCGTCGAGCTGGATATCGAAGTCGAGCTGATAGTCGGACGTGCGGAAGAACGACATCTTGCTGCCCTGAGCGATGTTCGTGACGCACCACTTGTCGTCCGGGCTCACCGTCATGCGCTGATTGCCGGATCCCGTGCTCACGGTCGTGATCAGCTTCCGGCCGGGAATGTCGAGCACCGAGACCGTCGCCGCGGAGACGTTGCTCGTGAAGGCCTTCTTCTCGTCGCTGGTCAGGGCAAAGAAGTGCGTCATGTTCGAGCCCGTCGGTATGGTGCCGGCGATCGCGTGAGTCTTTGGATCGACGACGAGGATGGACTCCTTCATCTCCGCGGTCACGTAGATCATTCCGCTCTTGCCGACCTCGGGGAAATGCGGTCGCAGATAGTCGCCGGTGTCGAGGGTCGCTTCAATGCTGCAATCGGACGTGCGAATGAAATGGATCTCGTGTTCGTTGGGCCCCGGCTGTCCGACGTTCGAGGGACTGTAGACCGGCACATAGAGCGTCCGCCCGTCGCGTGAGAACGCCGCCTCGTGTGGCGCCGGCTTCATCGTCTGCCGGCAGATCTCCTCGTCCGTGTCGCCGTCGTAGAGGATGATGCCGGGAAGGCCCTTGCTGACCACGACCATCAGGTGCTGATGCTGCTTCGCTGGCGCAGCTGTCTGCGCGGACGCGAACACCAGGCCCGCGATCATTGTGGCTGCGGTTAATCCGAGGACACGAACACGCTGCGACATCACAAGCCTCCGGACGAAAGGATATCGCAGATGTTTCGCGGGTTCGTGGGGTCCGCCTTTCGGCGGACCACCGGTTCAGTGGGTCAGGAGCCACCACTCCAGATACGCAGGGGCCGCGCGGCCAATCACGGCCGCGAGCGCAACGTATGTAAGAACCACAGGCAGCTGTTTACCAGCGATGGTCACTCCGCGTTCAGCGGATCGCGAATTGCGAAGCGCGAGGAAGGAGATCAGCACCACGAACCCGACCAACGCGACAGTGCTGAGCCACTGCTCGACCATGAATGTCGTCGTTAAATCCTGCGGCGAATATGTGGGGAGGTTCCGCCACCAGAAACCCTTCCGGCTGAACGCATCGGGCCCATTCAGCTCGATCAGCCACATTCGTTCGTAGCGATAGGTCGCGTAGTTCAGCACCAAATAGACCTGGGCCAGACCGGCCGACAGCGGCAGCGCGACGAGAAGCGCGCGAAGTCCACCCACACATAGCGTCGACACGTAAAAACTGAACAGCGCCACGAAGCCGATTGCCAGCGGTATGCGGTTGCCGTAGCCGAAGTAATACAACAGCTGCGAAAGCGTTCTGAGGCCTGCGTGTCCAGTGTCACCGACGAGCGGAAATGCGGCTTCGAGTGCGATTGGAACGACAAGTCCAAGCGTCATTGCAACGATGCCGACCATCGCGACCTTGACTGCGACCTGTTTCCATTGTGCCCACGGTTGCAGAATCTGCCACTCGTGCGTTCCGAGCGCCCGCTCCTCGGCGCCCGCGACGGCGCCTACCAGCAACGCGATGAAGAGGCCGTAGAACTCGCTGATCGTGCGGAAGCTCTGGCCGGCGATGTACGCATCCATTCGGGTGAGCCGCATGGCGATCCAGGCGAGCGCGTAGATCGCCGCGATGACGAGGACGAGCGCATGCAGGCGGACCTCCTTTTGCGCCAGCATCACGACCGGATGATGACGTCGCGACGGTACCTCGGTGCCCTCCTGTCGTGATGTGGTTCCCCGAATCGAGGATGCAATCTCACGCGGTGCATCCAGCGCTTCGAGACCGACGAACATCGCGCGTCCGTGCACGAGGGCGACGACGCTGACGGTGGCGAGACCGGTAATCATCAATGTCAGCGCCGGGCCGTAGGCAAACGGATCGGCCATGAATCCAACGGTCGCGACCCGCGTCAGCTGGCCAGCAATCCACAATGCGGCCGGCACCGCGATCGTGAACACGAGTCCCCCCATCACGCTTCGCGACACCATCGTCAGCCACGGTGCAACTGAGAGCCCGAGCACCGGTGTCAGCAGCACTAGCCAGAACCACCACCGCGCGGCCGTCGGGGTGCCGGTCCATGAATCCCACGCATCGGCCGGCAGCAGCATGAGTGCCGCCACGAGCGTGAGCAGCGCCAATAACGTCGCCAGGACGGTGACCTTGGTCACAAGCAACTGCGAACGGGACAACGGTTGCGCCAGAAGTGTTGTCAGCGTTCGGTGCGCATACTCGTGGCCGACGGAGTAGACGCCCAACGCCACGGCGCCGAGAGCGAAGGCGAGGAAGCCGAGAACAGGTTGTCCTGTCTTGTTGCTGATGACGATCGTGGCGGCGATCGCCAGCCAGATCGGCGCGAGGGCGCGACCTTCCTTCAGGACCAACTGGGCTGGCAACGACCTCGTCACGCCGCGGTCCCCGCGCTGCGCACGGTCGAGACGAAGATATCCTCGAGCGTGAGTGCCTCGGTGCGCACGTCTTCGAGTGAGAAGGCGCGAAGCCGTTCGATCAGTTGCGCGGAGTTGCCGTTCGCCACGAGCTCGATTTCGCGACCGGCGCGATGGAGGATTCGCGCCCCGGCGAAATCGACTGGCGCCGGCTCGCTCGCGAACCGCGCGTAGATCTTCTGGTATCGCTCGCGCGCGGCATCGGCGTCGAGCGTCAGGACCTCGCGCCCCTCTTCGATGATCGTGAACTCGTCGATCAGTCCTTCGAATTCCGCGATCAGATGCGTGGACACAAACACCGTGCGGCGTTCCGGATCGCCTTCCTGATAGGCACCGATGACCGTTTGAATGAATTCGCGGCGGACGATCGGATCGAGGCCCGATGTCGGCTCGTCGAGGACGAGCAGGTCCGGTTCGGCGCAGATCGCCGTGATCAGCGCGAGCTGGGTGCGTTGCCCCTTCGACAGGTGGCTGGTCTTCTGACGGGCGTCGAGCCGGAACTGTGAGAGCAGCGCCCGTTCGGTCTCGGCATTCCAGCGCGTGCGGAACGACGCGAAGTAGTCGAGCGCCTGGCGCACGGTCATCCACGGATAGAACGCCACCGCGTCTGGCACGTACGCAATCCGCGACTTGACGGCCACGTCGTTGCGGGCCGGTTCCATCCCGAACACGCGAATCTGACCGGATGCCGGACGCAGCAGATTCAGCAGGCACTTGATCGTCGTCGTCTTGCCGGCGCCGTTGCGGCCGAAGAAGCCATAGCAGCGGCCGGGCGCCACCGTCAGGCTCAGGCCGTTGACGGCGTCGGTGCGCCCGTAGCGGCGAACGAGATCGCGAATCTCGATCGCGGGAACGTCAGCCGCGTTCATGTTCTTCCTCCAACTCACGTTGTGCGCGCGCGTGCGCGAGCGCGTCGTATCGCTCCTGTGCGAGGCGGAGAAAATCGCTTCGTGACAGGAGCAGGTGATGGGCCTGGATCACCGATTCATCGAGCGTTTCCGCCAGCGCCTTGCGCCGGGCATCCTTGCGCAGCGGCGACTGCGCCGTACGCAGGAAGCAGCCCTTGCCCGCGCGCGTCTCGATTACGCCCTGCGCCTCGAGCTCCGCGTAGGCCTTGGCGACAGTGTTGCGATTGACACGGAGTTCCTCAGCAAGCGGCCGGATCGACGGCAGGCTTTCGCCGGCACGCAAGGCGCCTGACGCCGCTGCGGTCTTCACCTGGTCGGCGAGCTGCAGATAGACCGGCTTCCCGGATTTGAAGTTGATGGCGAATCGCATCGGCGAAGGCTCAATGGACCGTATCGGTCAACTGTCATGTGACAGTAGGACAGTTGGTGGCCGCTGTCAAATCGCCGTGCGAAAGGACGCGAGGCTGTGAAGGGTTATCGCCCTCGCAGCGCGAACGCGTACAGACTGTCGCCCGCCGCGACGACGACGTACTGCGTGTTGTCCAGCTCGTAGGTAATCGGCCCGTTAGTCATCGACGTGTGCAGCCCGGCATGCCACAGCGTCGTGCCCTTTGCGGCGTCGAACGCGACGAAATTCGACTGCGCGTCGCCGGCAAACAGCACGTTACCGGCCGTGGTCAGCAGGCCTGAACGCACCGCGCTGCTGTTGGTCCACGTGTGGCTCCAGGCGACCGTGCCGGTCTTGTAGTCGATCGCCTGCAGCATCGCTTCCGACCAGCCGCCGCGATCGTTGCCGCCCCACCCCTGCGGCTTTTCATCGTCCTCGTTCTCGTAGAGGTAGTACACGCTGAATGCGCGCGTGGCGTTGGCGTAGAAGAGACCGGTTTGCGGACTGAAGCTCGGAGGCGGCCAGTTCTGTCCGCCTCCCTGATTTGGCGAGACGAGCGCGCCGTCGGTCTGCGGCTCCTTGGCTGAATCGGGAATCGGCTGGCCTTTCGGGTCGAGACCCTTCGACCAGTTGGTCCTCACGTATTCGGTGCTGCGCACGTTCTTGCCGTTCGTGCGGTCGAGGACGAAGAACCAGCCGTTGCGGCTTGCCTGCGCCAGCAGCTGGCGCGGCTGGCCGTCGATCGTACCGTCGAAGAGCACGGGCGTCTGCGTGGCATCCCAGTCGTGCGTGTCGTGCGGCGACGACTGGAAGTACCAGACCAGCTTTCCGGTGTCGGGATTGAGCGCGACGATCGACTCGGTGAACAGGTTGTCGCCCTGCCGCTTGCGACCGTTGATCACCGGCTGGGGGTTACCGGTGCCGAGATAGAGCAGATTCAGCTCCGGATCGTAGGTCGTCGAGCCCCACGTCATGCCGCCGCTGTGCAGCATCGCCTCGACGCTCGGCCAGGTCTTTGCCTCCGGCGAGCCAGGCTCGGGATGGACGAGCCAGCGCCACTGCCGCGCGCCGGTCTCCGGATCGTGCGCCTCGAGATAGCCGGGAATATCGAGATCGTCGCCGCTGACGCCGACGATCACGTGATTGCCGACGACGAGCGGCGCCGCGGACGCGTAATAGAACTGCTCGAGATCGCAGATCTCTGTGCGCCACTTCTCGCGTCCGTCGCGTGTATCGAGCGCCACGAGATTGCAGTCGGGAGTTTCGACGTACACGGTTCGTCCGAGCACGGCGACGCCGCGATTGGCGATGTGCCATCCGCCCTTCGACGGCCACGTCGCGTGCCAGAGCTCGCGTCCGCTGCGCGCATCGACGGCCCAGACGTGATCCGGGATCGAGACATACATGACCCCGTTGGCGACAACCGGTGTGCCTTTGATCGTGACAACCGTCTGGCCGCCACCGCCCGCCGGCGCGTTGCCGGGATTCGGCCGGTAGACCCACGCCAGCGTCAGTGACGACACGGTCGTGGTGTCGATCCTCGTGAGCGGGCTGAAGCGCCGGCCGGAGTAGTCGCCGTTGTACATCGGCCATGACGCGCCCGATGGTTTCAGCAGATCCGCCGACGTGACAGTTCCCTGTGCGAGAACCGCGGCGCTGGCAAGCACGGACGCGACGACGAGCAAGTTCCGTAGCGTCCGCCTTGAGGTGGAAGGCACGCGACCGAGTTTTGGAACTTGGCAGGTGGATGTTGGGAGTTGATCGCGAGCGTTCACTTCAACCTCGCGAGGTACGCCGTCACGTTGTGCATGTCGGCATCGGTGTAGCGATCGAGCAGTTCGTGATGCCCCTGGAGCGGGTCGCTGACGACAACGGTGATTCCAGGGCCGCGGTTGAACGCGTGGTACTCGCCTGACGCGTCGCGCAGCGAGACGAAGAAGTCGTCGAGACGTACGACGGTGCCGGTCACCGGTGGCTGCTGACCGACGGTCACCGTCGCTTCCACCTGCTTGCCGCCGCGACGCAGTGTCGGGAACAGGAATCGCTGCTGCAGGTTCGCCGGATCGGCGATGCGCGTGGCGATGCCGGCCAGATCGCCGGTCGGCGAGTGGCACGTACTGCAGCGTCCCGTGCCGTTGAAATATGCGCGCCCCGCTTCGGGATCGCCGGTCAGCACCGGCAGCGGCCCGCGCGCGTTGCGGTTGGCGACGATGGCTTCGACGCGCTGGTGCAGGAAGTGTGAGAGGTCCACGATCTCGTTCGCGGCGAGCGTGGCCTGATGGTTGGCGCCGGGCCTGATGGCCGCGCCAATCAGGTTGCCCAGGCGATCGCGCAGCACGACGCTCGAGCGAATCAGGTCTGGCCCGCGGTCGGTCCCCTTCGCGGTGCTGCCGTGACAGTTGATGCAGTGCTTCGCGTAGAGGGCGCGTCCGCGATCGGCAGCGGCGGCGTCCACGCGTTGCCGCTCGTACGGCCCCTGCGCGAACCCGGTACTGACTGCGAGCACCATGAGCACGGTCGCCGCTGCCGTCGTGTCCGCCTTCAGGCGGACCAGGCACCTGTTCATCGCGGCGATTCTACAGTGGGATCGCGCACTGTCGTCGTTCCGCCCGAATAGGAAGTCGCGGGAATCGTTGAAGCCGCGGTCCCGGCTAAGGGCGGACGCTACGTACGGGCTGGTTCCTTCGCGCTCTTCGTCTCGCCTCGGAAGAACAGCGCAAACAGCAGCAGCACGGCGGCCGCGCCAGCCGCAGGCACCAGCCAGATCTGATTCCACGCGTGCCCACCGGGTGTGGCGAAGGCGTCGACGATCCGGCCCGAGACCAGCGAGCCGATGAACATCCCGGCGCCGAGGGTGACGAAGGCGATGAAGCCCTGCGCGGACGCGCGCAAGTCAGCCGGTGCCGCGCGGTCCACATAGATCTGCCCGGTGACGAAGAAGAAGTCGTAGCAGATGCCGTGCAGCAGGATGCCGCCATAGAGCATCCACATCACCGCGGGGTTCGCGCCGGCGGCAAACAGCAGATACCTCGTGGTCCACGCCGCCATGCCGACCAGCAACATCTTCTTCACGCCGAGCCGGCGGAAGAACCAGGGCATCGCGATCATGAAGAAGATCTCTGACATCTGTCCGAGTGTCATCTTGCCGGCGGCGTTCGACACCTGGATCTCATTCAGGAACGGGTTGGCGAACGTGTAATAGAACTGCAGCGGGATGCAGACGAGAAACGAGCCGATCACGAACACCGCGAAGGCGCGGTCCTTCATCAGCTTCAGCGCGTCGAGACCGATGATGCCGCCCATCGACGCACGACGGGTCGCCTGCGGCGGCGTGTGCGGCAGCGCGATGCAGAACAGCCCGAGCAGTACCGACGCGCCGGCGGCGATGCGCATTGGCTGCGCCGTCGCCTCGAGGCCGAGCGTGCCGATGAGCAAGCCAGCGACAATCCAGCCAATCGTGCCGAGCACGCGGATGCCGGGGAACTCGGTGCCGGGATCCTTCATCTGCCGGAAGGAGAGCGAGTTGCTCAGCGCCAGCGTCGGCATGTAACAGAGCGCGTAGGCGAGCAGGACCGCGTAGAAGGGCCCGAAGCTGGTTTGATACGACGCGAACAGCAGGATGCCGCCGCCGATCAGATGCAGGGCCGCCAGAATTCGCTGCGTCGCGAGATACCGATCGGCGACGAGACCGACGAAGAACGGCGACACCATTGCGGCCACAGCCGTTGTGCCGAAGGCGAGACCGATCTCCTGGCCGGAGAACGTCAGCGTCTGGCCCAGCCAGGTTCCCATCGTCACCGACCATGCCCCCCAGACGAAGTACTGGAGAAACATCAGGGTGGCGAGCTTGAGCCAGGTGGTTCGCGTCATGCGAGCGCGGCCTTCGCATAGTCGAAGCATTGCTTCACTTCTTCGACCGGGCCGGCGGCGCCTCTGTATTCGTATTCGATGTAGGCGCGGATCGGCCACTTCTCGCGCTTGAGCAGCGCAAGTACCTCCCGGATCTGGGTGTCGCCCGTGCCCCAGGGCGTGTTGTCGCCCTGATCCCGCTTTCGATCTTTGAGGTGCAGGTTGGTGATGTCGGCGTGGTGTTCGCGCAGATACGCCACCGGGTCGTAGTTCGCGGCGGTGAAGTGGCCGATGTCGAGATTGACCTTGAAATACTTCGACAGAGCCATGGCTGCCGCGAAACTCTCCGGCGTGGCGAACTCGTTCGGGTCTTTCGTATTCGAGTGGTTGTGAACCGCCACGGCCATCTTGTGTTGCTCGGCAAACGGGACGACCCGCTTTGCGACCGTGAGGTTCGTCGAGGCGGTGATGATCTCTGCGCCGAGCGCGCGCGCATGCTCGAAGCCGCGGTTGATCTCGTCGTCGGTGAAATCGTTGCCGAAGCTGTAGTTGTAGGCGTAGATCGAGGCGCCGATCTTGCCGAACGCCTCCTTGATACCGCGGAACTGATCGAGCGGCGTCGAGAGGCGCCAGGTCCGTACCGCTTCACGCGTCTCGCGAATCTGCTCCGGCGTTCGACCACGGCCGCCAGGCGCCGCTGGTTCGATCTGCGGCGACCACAGTTCGCACTCCGTGAGCCCGCACGTACGCATCGCGTCGATGATGGCGGCCGTCTGATCGCCACCCGGCGTCCGCGGCAGGTCGCGGAAACTGTACGTCTGCACTCCCAGGCGCACTCCGCCGACGGCCTGCGCCGTCGCGAACCGAGGCAACGCAAGCGCACCCAGGGTCAGTGCTCCAAACTCACGCCGTGTGATGGTGGTCATGATTCCTCCGCGGCACCCTGAAGGGGTGCCCTACGAATTCAATACAGCGCGAACGCGTACAGCGTGTCTCCCGCCGCGACGAGCACATGCTGCCGACCATCAACCAGATACGTCTGCGGCGCGTTCGACACCTGGCCGATGCGCGCATGCCAGAGCGGCGTGCCCTTGGCCGCGTCGAACGCAACGAAGTTGCCCGACACGTCGCCGCCGAACAGCAGTCGTCCTGCGGTGGCGAGCAGTCCAGATGATCCGCGGCCGGTCGGCGTCGCGGTGGCGAACTTGTGGCGCCAGACGGTCTTGCCTGTCTTGTAGTCGATGGCCGCGATGTAGCTGCCGATGCCGGACACACCGACTTCGTCCTTGCCGCCGAGCCCCATCGCACCACGCGGATCGAGCTCGGTCAGGTAGTACATCGCGTAGTTCTCGGCCAGCGGCACGTAGACGAGACCGGTGTCAGGGCTGTACGCCTGCGGTGGCCAGTTGGTGGCGCCGCCGTTGTTCGACGACACGAGCGCGCCGCCCACGTGGTGGTCTTTGGACGGCAGTCGGACCGGCTGACCTTTGCCGTTCAGACCCGACGCCCAGTTCACGGTCTCGGAGAACTTGCTCGTGACGAGATGCTCGCCGGTGAGGCGATCGAGCGTGAAGTAATAGCCGTTGCGCGCAGCGGTGACGACCAGCTTGCGCGGCTTCCCGTCGAATACGCCGTCAACGAGGATCGGCGTCTGCGCCGAATCCCAGTCGTGGGTGTCATGCGGATTGGTCTGGTAGTACCACGCCATCTTCCCGGTATCCACGTTCACAGCGACCACGCAGTTGGTGAACAGGTTGTCACCGGTGCCGCGCGGCGTGTCGGTGTAGGCGGGAGTCGGATTGCCGGTACCAAAAATATAGAGTCGGGTTTCCGGATCGTAGGAGCCGGGAATCCACGGGTGGCCGCCGCCATTGCGCGCGGCGTCGAGGTCCTTCCACGTTTCGAGTCCCGCATCGCCGGGATTCATCGGCACGCTGTAGAACTTCCACTGCACCTCGCCGTTCTGTGGATCGAACGACGTGAGATACCCCGGCGAATCCAGGTCGTTGCCGGTGCCGATGATCACATGGTTGTCCACCACGGTCGGAGCCGACGTGCAGAAGTATTGCTGGTTGAAGCTGGCCAATTCCTTGTGCCAGCGCTCCTCGCCCGTGCGGGCGTCGAGCGAGACGAAGTAACAGTCGGGCGTGACGAAGAACAGATAGTTGCGCCAGAGCGCGGCGCCGCGGTTGCCGATGTGCGTGCCGCCCTTCGTCCGCCAGAAGTACTGCCAGAGCAGATGGCCGTCGGTCGCATCGAGCGCCCAGACGTTGTCCGGTGCCGTGACGTACAGGACATTGTCGACGGCGAGGATCGAGCCCTTCACCGACGTGCCGCCGACGTAATCGTTGGTGCCGACGCCGCCAACGATCGTGCGCGGCGCGCGCGGCGTGTAGGGCGCGGTGACGCCGGCGCCAGCGCCGTTTGGTCCGGCGTTGAGCCGGACCGTCCACGCGAGCGTGAGATTCTTCACGTTCGACTGATTGACCTGCCGCAGCGCGCTGTAGCGGCGTCCGGAATAGTCGCCGGAATACGACGCCCAGTCGTCGGAGAGGGGCTTGAGGATCCGCGCCGGGTCGAGCCCGGTCTGCTGCGCTATGACTCCAACAGATGCAAGCACGATCGCCGCGACGACGAGCGCACGCGTTGGAGCCTGGGAGTTGGTCGTTGGGAGTTGACCGCTCATTTCAATGTGACCAGATACGCGGTGACATTGTGAATGTCATCGTCTTTGTATTCCTTCAACAGCTCGCGATGCGCCTGCAGCGGATCCGTGACCGTCACCCGCGGGATCCCGTTGACGATCCGCCACGCGCGCCGGGTGCCGTCCTCCAGGCGGATGGCGACGGAGAAATCGTCCACGCGCTCGAGTTCGCCTTCGATCTTCTCGCCGTTCGACGTCGTCACCGTCGCACGCGGTGGCTTCGCGTTGGTCGGTGTCGGCACGCCACGGCCACCGGCGCTGCCGGGCATCAGCCACGACTGCTGCAGCGTCCGCGGGTTGTTGAATCGTGTGGCGACGCCCTGCAGATCGCCCGTGGCGGAGTGGCAGGACGCGCACCGGCTTTTGAAGTAGGCCTCACCCTCGTTCGCGCTGCCGACGACGATGGACGGGGGACGGTTGCGCGAGTCGTCGTAGCCGTTCACACGGAAGCTGTGGAGGAACGTGGCAATGTCGCCGATCTGCGCCGGCGTGAGCGCGAACTTGGGCATGCCGCGATCCGGTCGGCCATTCACGACAACGGGTCCGATCAGCTCGCCGTTCTGGTCGTCGAGCACGACGCCGGATCGCAACAGGCTCGGTCCGCCGTCGCCGCCTCGCGTATCCGCGCCGTGGCAGAACGTGCAGTACGTGCCGTAGGCCGCTTTCCCGCGTTCGAGCGCAGCGGGATCAGCAGGCGGGCGCGCGGGATAGGCGCCGACGGCGCCGCCGATTTGTCCCGTGCCCGGGCCCGCGCCACGGCCGCGAGCCGGTTGCTGCGCGCGGGTCGCGACCGCCAGCGCGAAGATCAGAAGGAGAGCGCACGATGCGTGCGTTCGGAACAATGAGCACCTCGACGAGGAAGGCCGGTTCGGCGGGCTCATTCTATAGCGCGACGGACGCGAAGAGGGCGAAGAGCGCGAAGAAGAACATGCGCGTAGAATCCGCCGATGACCCTTATACTGACCACCTTCTAACGTATCAAGGAGCGTTCCGTTGAACAGGCTTTCATCTCTTTCTGCGCGTCTGCTGGCCGTGGTCGCGGCGTGCGCACTGTTCGTAATGTTTGCGGGCCTCGATGGTGCCGCGCAGCAGCCGCCGGCGGGTGCGGGCGCAGCTGCCGGCCAGGGTCGCGGCGGTGGTGGTCAGGGTCGCGGCCGCGGTCCGCAGGGTTGCGCACCGACAGCCACTCGCGGCGGGGGCGCGCTCGGCGAAGGGCCGTGGGAATACGGCAACGGTCCGAACCGGTACAAGGTGACGGTGGTCACCAGGACCATCGACCATCCGTGGGGCATCGCGTTCGTCCCGGGCGGCGACATGCTCGTCACCGGACGCAGCGGCAAGATGTACGTGGTCCGCAAAGGCGCGTCCGATGCCACGGAACTGTCCGGCTTGCCGCAGATTCTCTGCGAAACACCTTCCGCGCTTGGCGGATTGCTCGACGTCTCGCTGCACCCGAAGTTCGCGGAGAACAGGCTCGTGTATTTCGTCTACTCGAAACCTGGCGCCAGGCCATTCGAGGATCCGTCGACGACAGCGGTGGCGCGCGGACGATGGGACGGGGGATCAGCGCTGACCGACGTCAAGGACGTCTTCGTCGCTGACGCATGGACCGGAGGATCAGCCGACGCGAACCCCGCGTGCGGCAGGGGTGGAAGCGGAGACGACAACACGAGGATCGCGGCAGGCTGCGCGGTTGGGCCGACCAGCGGCAGTTACGGCGCGCGGCTCGCGTGGGACAAGGACGGACTGCTCTTCGTCAGCCTTGGCGATCGCAATACTCCGATGAAGTCGCAGGAGCCAGGTACGGACATCGGCAAGATTCTGCGCATCCGCGACGATGGCAACATCCCGAAGGACAACCCGTTTGTCGGGAAGGCGGGATGGAAGCCGGAGATCTATTCGTATGGCCATCGCAACCCGCTCGGTCTGTGGTACCGCGAAAGCACCGGCGAACTATGGTCGTCTGAGGAAGGTCCGCAAGGCGGCGACGAGGTCAACCTGATCAAGGCGGGCAAGAACTATGGCTGGCCGCTCGCAGGGCTTGGCCGCAATTACGACGGCTCGATCATCGGAAAGGGCTTCAGCGGCCCGGATATCGAGGATCCGGTCGCGTTCTGGGTGCCGGCGATCGCCATCTCCGGGTTGTCGGTCTACGACGGCGACAAGTTCCCCGCGTGGAAGAGTCAGGTGTTCGTGGGCGCGATGAGAAACGGCACGGGTCAGTTCATCGCCCGCGTGACGTTTAATGCGAAAGGGCAGGCGACTGCACGCGATCACACGATGCTCGCCGACCTGCGTCAGCGGATTCGCGAGGTGAAGCCCGGTCCGGATGGGTTCATCTACGTGCTGACCGACGAAGGGCCGGGCGCGGTGTTGCGGATCGAGCCGGCGCCAGCAGCGGCCGGCGCGCCGCCGGCCGGGCGCCCATAGAAAATCCTGAGTTCCAAGACCCCGCGACCGTAGGGCACCCCTTCCAGGGGTGCCTTTCGCTTGTACCGAATGTTGTAAAACCGCGAAGAAGGCGAAGAACGCGAAGATGAATTCAGTTGCTGTAGCTGAGGCGACCGTCGGGGCACGTGCTCGAGCGCGGACGAAGACCGCGTTCTACGTCGGGCTGTCGGCGTTCATGGTCGGCGTCATGCTCGTCGGTTTCTGGCCGACCTACTTTGGCCGGCTGCTGCGGGGCGACATCGCACGGCCGCCGGTCGTCCAGATCCATGGTCTGGTGTTCGTCGGCTGGATGGCGCTGCTTGTCGCGCAGGTCGTGCTGGCGTGGCGCGGTCGCGTGCAGATGCACCGCCGTGTCGGCCGCTGGGGAATTGCCTACGGGCTTCTGGTGCTGGTGATGGGGGTGATCGTCGGGATCGCCGCGCCGGTCATGCATTTGAGGGCCGGCGAATGGACGCAAACTCGCGCCGCCGGCTTCCTGCTGATCACGTTGGGCGACATGGTGCTCTTCGGCAGCCTGTTCGGTGCTGCCATCGCTTACCGCCGCAAGCCTGCGATCCACAAGCGGTTGATGGTCGGTGCGACTGTCGCGCTGTTGTTTGCGGCTGTCGGCCGCATTCCGGGTCTGGATCAGAAGGTGCCAGCGCTCCTGGCGATCTGGTTATCGCCGGTGCTGATCGGTATGGCATACGACTGGAGGACTCGCGGACGACCACATCCGGCCTATGTCGTCAGCGCACTCTGGCTCTTTGCAGGCGCGCTCCGCGTCACCCAGCTGGAATCTGAGATCTGGCTTCGCACCGGCCGCGCTATTCTCGACGTCTTCGCGTAAACGTCGATGGCGTTTCGCCGTCACATCATCGAACTCCTCTCGCAGGAGCCGCGTTCCGCGTCATCGGTCGCGCGTGACATGGGACTTCGACGCGGCGAGATCGAGGATGACTTGCGGCACGCGCTGCGGTCGGCGGCCGCTGCGGGCCACCGGATCGAGATCATTCCGGCGCGCTGCAAAGATTGCGGGTTCACGTTCGGGACCGATCGGCTGCTCAAGCCCGGCCGATGTCCTGCCTGCAAGGGTTCGCGACTCTTCGAGGCGTTGATGCGGATCGCTGAGTGAGGCCGCGTTGCCCTGGCCCTTAGGCCTTTGGCCTTGGGCCTTCGGCCTTCGGCCTTGGGCCTGCCTTTCTGGCGTGACGTGATTCCGCTTCTTCGATCGAATGCGATGCGGCGATGTCCAAATCGTCGCGCGCCATTTCAACCAGCCGACGATAGTGTTCTCTCAGGACGTGCAGTTCGTCTTCCGACAGGTCCTCGACTTCAATCAGCCGATTGCTGCACCCCTGCATCGAGGCAACGATCTCGTTGAGCTTCAGTTGAATCGCCAGGCCGTCTTTGTTTTGAGTCCTCTGGATCAGAAACACCATGAGGAACGTCACGATCGTCGTGCCCGTGTTGATCGCCAGTTGCCAGGTGTCGGACCAGCCGAAGACTGGTCCGACAGCGGCCCAGATGACGATGACGGCAACGGCGGCGGTCATGCCTTTGCTGCTGCCGACCCACTCGGTCACCCGTGCGGCAATCCGCTCGGCCATGGGGCCGCCTTTATGGTGTGGGGTCGTCGCGCGCCGGCCTCTCTTCTGATTCATCCGTTCCTCCGTCGAAATCCTAAGCCAGCGTGGTACCATCCGCGCGCGCCAAGGAGGCAGTCCCGATGGCTCATCTGGACGCGGATCTCGCGGTCACGCTCGACGAGGATCGACCCGGCATGCTGGCCAAGGCGCTCGGCTGTGTGAGCGGTGGCGGCATCAACATCGACGGCTACGCCGAGATCGGCGGCGTGGTGCACGTGCTCTCCCCGAATCTCCCGGGTGCCCGCCGGTGTCTCGAGACGTCGGGATTCCGTATCGTGCAGGAGCAGCAGGTGGTTCTCGTGCCGGTCGCAGACACGCCTGGCGCCGCCGCCGCCGTGTTTCAGAAGCTGGCCGAAGCGCACATCAATATCAGATACACCTATCTGGCGAGCAGAAACCGGCTCGTCATCTCGGCGGATCGCCCTGATGACGTGATAAAAGCGCTGGCATAGGGGATCGGGGATCGGAGGACCGGGAAGTATCATCGCCACCGGGAGGAGATTCAGACATGAGCAGCAACGACGACCTCACACGACGCGACTTCGTAGGACTGACGGTGGCCGCCGGACTGGCCGCCGCCGCAGGTGCGAATGTCTCCGCCCAGAACGTCACCGAGAAGACGGTCGAGATCAAGACGCCGGACGGCACGTGCGACGCGGCGTTCATTCATCCCGCCACTGGCGCGCACGCCGCGGTCATCATCTGGCCCGACGCGTTTGGCCTGCGGCCGTCGATGCGAAACATGGCGAAACGTCTGGCGAGCGAGTCGGGCTATTCGGTGCTCGTGCCGAACCCGTTCTATCGGGTGGGCAAGGCTCCGATGTTTGAGGACGCATCGAAGGTGGATTTCGCCACCGAGCGTCCGAAGATCAACCCGTTGATGGCGTCGATCAACGCCGCAGGCACCGTCGAGAAAGACGCGCCGGCGTTCGTTGCGTGGCTCGATCAGCAGCCGCAGGTCGATCGGACGAAGAAGATCGGCACACAGGGCTACTGCATGGGCGGTGCGCTGGTCGTCAGAACCGCCGCTGCGGTTCCGGATCGCATCGGCGCCGGCGGGTCATTCCATGGCGGCGGCCTGGTGAATCAAACGCCGACCAGCCCACATCTGCTGGCGCCAAAGATCAAGGGACGGATGTACTTCGGCATCGCCACCAACGACGACATGCAGCAGCCCGACGCCAAGACCGCGCTGAAAGCCGCGTTTGATGCGGCGAAGGTGCCGGTCGAAGTCGAGGTCTATTCGATGGCGCAGCACGGCTGGTGCGTACCGGACATGCCGAACAACCTGTACAAGATGGACGACGCCGAGCGGGCGTGGACAAAGCTGCTCGCGCTGTATAAAGCAGCCCTGTCGTAGTGTCCGGCTTCAGCCGTACCACAACCGCGAAGGCCGAGAAGAGCGCAAAGGCCGCGAAGAGGTGAACAGATGAGAGCCGTTGCTGTCGGATTTGTTGTTGTTGCCAGCGTCGGGATCGGCGCACAGGCGCCGTCGACGCCGGCGCATCTTCAGGCGCCGCGCGATCCGGGCTATGCCGCGTTGATCGCGACGTGCAAGACGCCTCCGCCCGCGGCCCCCGCGCGTGGAGGGGGTGCGCCCGGTGGTGGCGCGCGTCCAGGCGGTGCGGGCGCGGGTGGTGCAGCGGGTGCGGCGGGACGCGCGGGCACGCCTGCGGACTACAC
>DASROF010000201.1:0-51048 GCA_035647075.1 Vicinamibacterales bacterium
CGGCGCGCGGCGACGAGCCGCTTTGGCCGCAGCTCGTTCGGTCGCGTGTACGGGTTCGTCTACTCGGGGTTGGATACGGGCCAGGCGTTGTCGCCGGTGCTCTTCGGACCGCTCCTCGATGCCGGTCATTTCCGCCAGGCGCTCTTCGCTGTCGCGGCGCTCCAGGCGTCGGGCCTGTTCTTCGCACTGCACGTCGGCAGCCGCGTGCAGGCGCCCACATCGCTCGCCACCGCTGCTACCCCGCAGTGATCGCCGCCGACTGAGAAGGGAGGAGCTCCTCGACGGCCCCCCAGAGTCGGTTCCGGTGTCAAATAATCGCGATGCGGGGAGTGGGGTTTCTCCTGGTGTTCGCGTCGGTCGCACTGGCCGGCTGCGGGCCCAAAAAGGCCGTGATCGTGACGCCCGAACCAACGGCCGCCGCAGATGAGCTCGTGCGGCAGGGCTGCTACGACTGCCTGCTGGAAGCCCGCGCCGCATACGAGCGGCTGACTCCACGCGTCCCCAACGCGTCCTTGAAGGTTTTCGAGACAGATGTCCTCCTGGCCGTCCGGGAAAAGGAACTGGCTCTCGACTCCTCCGCGCATCTGGCCGACGCCTCGTCACTCGTTCGCAAGCTGCCTGGTGCTCCCGCCGAACTCGTGCTGTCAATTGTCAGAGGGCTGCCTCCGGACGCGACCGCCCGGCGTCTGCTGCCACCCACACGAGAGGCTCGTGAACAGCTCGACGTCTCCATCATGTCGATCGAGGCCGGACCGTTCAGCCGCGTGTTCAAGGACTACATGAAGCTGTCGCTTCAATGTGGGCGTCTGACGGTTGACTCTCCCGGTGCGACAGCCGCGAATGACGCGCCGCTCGTCGCCTATCGCCGCGCGATCTGCGAGAACCCGATCCGGGTCGAGCCGCTGCGTGCAGTGCGCAAGTCAGTGCCGCGCTTTGTCGAAGCGTCGTTCTTCCTGGGACGCGCGGCGATGGCCTCACTGTTTCGAAGCGACGGAACGCAGGCGCGCGACTTCTTCGAGGAAGCGTATACGCGCTTTTCGGACTCCCCCGCAATTGCCTTCGACCTCGGGACTCTCTATCAGGCCACCAACGAGTGTCGCCGCGCGGAAACGTACTTCAGCCGCACAGTCGAACTGAGCCCGTCGCACGAAGAGGGCCGACTCGGACGAGCCATTTGCCGGACCTATCTGTCGAAGAACGACGAGGCCATCACCGACGCTACGGTGCTGATCGATGCGAGTGCCTCGAATCGAAGTGAGGCCTACTACTGGCGTGCCTGGAACCGCCGGCGCATCGGACAGCTCGATACCGCCCGCAGCGATATCGACTCGGCGCGGGCGCTGCGCTACAACGCGCGGATTCTGACGCTGGCCGGGATGATCGAATACGACCAGCACGACTTCGACGCGGCCCGGAAGGATCTCGTCCAGGCGCAGGGCATCGACAACCGGGAATGCGAGGCGCCCTGGTATCTCGGCCTCACCGAGTTCAGCGTGGAGAGCTGGGGCCCGAGCGCGAAAGGCTTTGCCGCAGCAGCAGACTGCTACGACCTGCTGGTCAAGGATTCCGAGACACGTCGCGATGAAATGGCCACGCGCCAGGACGTGACCGAGGAGTTCCGTGCCAGGCAGCTGGCCGGATTCGATGCGGCCATCAAAGAAGACAGCGTGCAGAAGAGCGCCGCCGATCTCAACGCGGCGATCAACTACGGGCGGGCCGGAGATCTTCAGAGCGCGACGGTCTACATGAAGCGCGCGGCTGCCGATCCACAGCGACGGCTGGCAGTCGAAGACCTGCGACAGGTGCTGGGAGTACCTCGCTGGTGAGCCACGAAGGGCACGAAGAGATCGAAGGACACGAAGACAATCTTCCCCGTTAAGATCCCCTCGTCTTCGTGGCCTTCGATAACCTTCGGGGCCTTCGTGTCTGCAGCGCCAGCGATAGCCCGAAGTAGTAAACCGGGAACAACAGCGAGCCGTACAGCACCGGCTTCGAGATCGCCGGGTACTGCCACATCATCACGAACAGCGACGCTCCCCAGATCGAGCCGAGCGCAATCGTCGGCCACCGCAGCACAGTCATCCGCGACGGGTACACGTAGCGGATTGGCACGAACACCATCACCGCCAGTCCGACAAGAATCACGGCATTCACCACCGGCGACAGCTTCAGGATCAGCAGATAGAAGACGACGATGTTCCAGTACGAGGGGAAGCCGGTGAAGAAGTGATCGTCGGTTTTGGCGTCGTCGCGATTGAATCCGTAGGCGCTCGAGAGCAGCATCGCGGCAGCGACGAAGATTGTCCATGCGTCAGGCACCAGAATGGCGCGCCAGACGAACAGCACCGGCACGAACACGTACGCCAGGTAGTCGATGATGTCGTCGAGCTTCGAGCCGTTGAACCACGGCAGCCGCTCGGACACCCGGGCGGCACGCGCGAGCATGCCGTCGGTGGCATCGACGACGACCTGGACGCCAAGCCAGAAGAACGCGGCGGGATAATCGAAGTCGATGACCGCGCGCGCCGCGAGAAAGGCGAAGACCGCGCCTGAGGCCGTGTAGAGATGCGCGAGCCAGGCGATCAAGCCAGGATCCTAAAGTGATCTCGGTGCCTCGGTGCCTCGGTGTGTGGTGTCGATCACAGCCGTCGCACGACAGCCGGGAAATCCTTCCAGACCGGGACGCCGCAGAAATGGGTTCCTTCGGTGCACCGCGGTGAGATGAGCCCGTTGCGAATCACGCATGGCGGCCCGAGATGCCGGCCGATGCGCGGATGCAGCGCGCGCACGGCGGAGATCTCATCCATCGACGCCAGGTAGATCTCCTCCTGCGCGTTGAAACAGGTACGCAGCGTCCACTTGTGCAGCAGTGAGAGCAGAGAGCCCGACTCCACAAAGCGCAGCGTCTTAGCGTTGGGCAGCACGTAGAGTGCGAACTCCAGCGGGACGCCGAGCTCGAGCAGGCGGTTCTTGGCGGCCCACGCCTCGCGCATCGACTCGCCGTACACCGCCTGTGCCCGCGCATTCGCCACAATCAGCCGCGGCGTGATGTAGTCCGGCAGCTGCGTGTCGGAAAACGTCATGAGCGGACGCGATGCCGGCACCATGCGATGCCGCTGATCCTGCGAGTCGGCGGTGTGGCTCAGGCGCTTCTCGAATACGTACGTCGCGTGATGCAGCGCTCGCATGAGCGGCGAATGATGGGAGACGTTCAGGATATCGAGCCGGTATCTGTTGCGAGCCGGGTTCATGACCCGGTCCAGTGCCTCGTCATCCGACATGTCGTCGCGCGTCAGGCCGAACACCGAGCGCACCGCTTCGGCCACGATCTCTTCCGCGTCCGGCGAGGCGTCCCGCAGCCGCGACCAACTGCCGTTGAGCCGTGCGTCGAATTCAGCCGCGTAGCGATCGCCGCCCGATCGCGGCTTGGGCAGCGACAGCTCAGGCACGTCGTCCGAGGCGATCGGTCCGGGTCCGACCTTCTCGAAGAAGTTCGGATCCCACTCCTTCACCAGGCGGACCATCTCGGAGATGACCAGGCGCGCCTCGTGTGGCGTGTCTCCGGTGTTCATCATTCGATAGAGCCGGTGCAGGACGATGCCCGAGACCGTGTGGACCATCGACGTAAAGGCGCCGATCGGAATTACGTAGCGGGCGGTCTCGATCGCGCGCTTCTCCGCGTCCTTGTCGATCTGCTTCAAGCGCTCAGGATTGGTCGTTGGCCGAACGTAGCGGAGCTCTTTCAGAATCGCGTGGGCGTCGTCTTTGAGCAGCGCGGAGAGCTCCGCGTAGCGATCCCAGGCGCGGATGACCGCCGATTCGTAGACGTCGAGCGCTTCGCCGCTGAGGGGCGGGACGAACGCGCGAGGCTCCTTCAGCTTGACGTAACGCTGACTCGATTGCTCGGAGTTGTAGAACGGATACGAATGCAGGAACGCCCAGACAAACTGCCGCGACACGTTCTCGAGACCGAACTCGAAGTGCGCGTGCTGATAGACGGTGTGGTGACCCGCGTCGAACGTCAGCCCGCCGATCAGATCGCGCTGCGGCTCGGTCACCTCCGACGTCGCGATCACGCGCGGCGAATAACACGTACGCGCGGCAGCGATGGCGCCATCAAACGGCGTCATCGGTGCGGTTCTCAGTGTGATGACAGGAGACCCGGTGGCGAGCACGTGCGCGCCGATTATACGGCATCGTCGTGTCCGCCTTCAGGCGGACTGCTGGACTCAGTCGTCGTCTTTCGAGTGGTAACGAGAGTACTCGTCGAGAAAGGTCAGTGACTGCAGCGAGGTCATTCGATCGAAAAACAAAATGCCGTCGAGATGATCCGTTTCGTGCTGCGCGACCCGCGCGGCAAAGTCCTTCAACCGCAGTTCGATGGGATGGCCGTCACGGTCCAGCGCCTTGACACTGATGGACGTGAACCTCGGAACCATCCCGCGAATATCAGGAATGCTGAGACAACCCTCCCAGCCTTCCCTCTTGTCCGGGCCATGAGGCGTAATCTCAGGGTTGATCAACACCGTCACCTCGCTGTCCGGTCCCGGCTCTTCGTCCAGCAGCCCGACAAACACACGGACATCCTCGTGGACCTGCGGCGCGGCCAGGCCGACGCCGTGGTACTCCTGCATCGTCTCGATCATGTCGTCGATGAACTTCTGAAACAGGGGGTGACGAAGCGCTGCCTTGTCGAGCGCCCGGGCCCGCGTCCGCAGCACCGGATGGCCCATGCGCGCGACTTTGAGAATCGACATCCTGTGAATTGTACAAGTTAGACTTGGGCCTCGTATGCTTCCGCATGACGAACGCCCCTACAGCTACTGCCCGATGTGTGGCGGCGACCTCGAAGGCCGGATGCTGCGCGCGCACGAGCCGGAACGCCTCGTCTGCGTGCGCTGCGGCTTCGTCTTTTATCTCGATCCCAAGGTCGCGGTCGGAACCATCATCCGCGACGAGCGCAACCACCTTGTGCTCGTTCGTCGGGCAATCGAGCCGGGCTACGGGCAGTGGGTCTTTCCGGGAGGTTTCGTCGATCGCGGCGAAGAAGTCACAGCCGCTGCGATTCGCGAGGCCCGCGAAGAAGCTGGTCTGGAGATCAGGCTGGATTACCTGATCAACGTGTATTCGTATCCCAGCCGCGCCCCGGTGATCATCGTCTACGCGGCCACAGTCGTCAGTGGCTGCCTGGCGTGTGATGACGAGAGCCTCGAAGGACGCTTCTTCGCACCGGAAGAAATCCCCTGGGACAGCCTCGCGTTCCGCAGTACGCATGAGGCGCTACGCGAGTATCTTGACGGCGCCGTCGCCAAAGGTGCATTGCCAAGGTAGGAACTCGCACCGCTGAAGACCAGCGGCGTGCCGACCTGCGGCTGCCGGTGCTCCGCGCCGGAAAGAAGAACGACCAGATCAATCCGGCCGCTAAGCGATCGTGACTTCCTTCGCCAGGTAAACGTCCTGAATGGCGTTGAGGATGGCGACGCCGTCTTTCATCGGCCGCTGGAACGCCTTGCGACCGGAGATCAGGCCAGACCCGCCGGCGCGCTTGTTGATCACCGCCGTCTTCACCGCTTCCTTGAGATCGCTCTCACCTGCCGACGCGCCGCCCGAGTTGATGAGCGGCGCGCGTCCCATGTAGCAGTTCGCCAGCTGGTAGCGCGTCATGTCGATCGGGTTTGCCGTCGTCAGCTTCTCGTACACGGCCTTGTGCGTCTTCCCGAAGTTCAAGGCGGTGTAGCCGCCCGCGTACACCTCCGGCATCTTCTGCTTGATGATGTCGGCTTCGATCGTCACGCCAAGATGATTCGCCTGCCCGGTCAGGTCTGCGGCCAGGTGGTAATCGTGTTCCTTCGTCTTGAATGACGCGTTCCGTGTGTAGCACCAGAGCACCGTGAACAGACCGCGTTCGTGCGCCTCCTGGAACATCGCCGAGACTTCCTGGATCTGACGCTTGGACTCCGGCGACCCGAAGTAGACCGTGGCGCCCACGCCTGCAGCGCCCATGTTGACGGCCTGCTTGACGCTGCCAAAAACGATTTGATCGTACGAGTTGGGGTACGACAGGAACTCGTTGTGATTCAGCTTGACGATGAACGGAATCTTGGCCGCGTACTTCTTCGCCACGGCGCCGAGGACGCCGAGTGTCGACGCCACGGCGTTGCAGCCGCCTTCGATCGCGAGCTTGACGATGTTCTCCGGGTCGAAATAGGCGATGTTCGGCGCGAACGAGGCACCGGCGGAGTGCTCGATGCCCTGATCAACCGGGAGGATTGACAGATAACCGGTGCGCTTGAGCCGACCCGTGTCGAACATCTTCTGCAGGTTCGCCACGACCGTGGACGAGCGGTCGGAAATCGAAAAGACCCGCTCGATGAAGTCGGAACCGGGAAGATGCAGGTCCTCTTTCGCTATGGTCCTGCACTGGTACTGAAGCAGGCTGGCGTCATCGCCGAGGATCGATTCGATGCTCACGAGGCGATCGTATCACTGCACTTCTGCGAGCGATTCCATCTTCTTGCGCGTCGGCGGGAACTCGAACACTTCGACCGCCGCTTCCTGAACCGCACGTCCCACAAGTTCGTCAATCGGCAAGGCCTGCTCAGCCGCGTCGATCTCCGCGAGTCGCGCACGCGTCTGCGGATTACGTGGTGTGAACAACGTGCAACAGTCCTGATCCGGGATGATCGAAATGGGATAGCTGCCGATGCGCTGAGCTTCGGCGATGATTTCGTCCTTGTCCATGCTGATGAGCGGCCGGAACAGCGGCAGCGTTGCCACGCTACCGACGACGGCCAGGTTTTCCAGCGTCTGCGACGCCACCTGTCCAACCGCGTCGCCGGTCACCAGCGCCTGCGCGTGCCGAAGGTGTGCGATGCGCTCGGCGATTCTGAGCATCAGCCGTCGATAGACCACCACGCGCATCGGTCCAGGCACCGCGAGCACGACCTGCTGCTGGATGTCGCCGAACGGCACCAAATACAGCCGCGATCGCTGCTGCCACGTCGTCAACAGCGTCGCCAGCTGGCGTGCTTTCTCCTGCGAGGCGCGCGAGAGAATCGGATAGCTGTGGAAGTGCACGAACGTCACTGCGCAGCCGCGTTTCATCATGCGATGCGCGGCCACCGGCGAGTCGATGCCGCCTGAGAGCAGGCAGACCACCCGGCCGGCCGTTCCAGTCGGCAGCCCGCCAGAACCCTTTTCCTTGCCGAAGAAATAGAACGCGTCGTTCGTCAGCAGCTCGACGTGGATGATGAGATCCGCGTTCTCCAGATCGACACGCCACCCGCGCGCCTCCTTGATCCGACCGCCGATCTCACGCTCCGCCTGCGGCGAGGTGAGCGGGAACCGCTTGTCTGCGCGCCGTACGGCGACCCGGAAGCTGTCGCATGTGCGATCACCGAGATCCTTGAGTACGGCAGCCGCAATTCCGTCCAGATCGAGCGCCGTCCGGCCCGCGTACGAGAAGTTCGCGATGCCGAAGACGCGTCTGATCCGATCGCCAACGACCTCGGGAACGGCGGTCGGTCCGAGGACGATCTCGATCCGCCCCATCAGCGCGCGGACGGACTTCACGTCCAGGTCCGACACCGCCTGCCGCAGATTGCGCACGAGCCGCGCCAGAAACCACGGCCGATTCTTCCCTTTGAGGGCGATCTCCTGATAGTGGACAACGATGGAGGTCATCGCCCGATCACCATTCAATTTCCGGAACACCGGCACGGTGGTTGACTGCCCGCGCCATGACGAACAGCAGATCGGAGAGCCGATTGAGGTAAATCACCACGCCCGGTTCGATGGCGTCGGTACCCAATCCAACGACACGACGTTCGGCACGGCGGCAGACCGTTCGAGCGAGGTGCAGCAGAGAGCCCGCCGGTGATCCTCCCGGCAGGATGAATCGGCGCAGCGGAGGAAGCTCGGATTCGAGACGATCGATCGTTCCCTCGAGCATTTCGGTCTGCTGTGTCGTGACGGCGGCCTTGGTAACGCGATCGGCGATCCGTGACGACGGATCGGCGAGGCGCGCACCGACTGCGAAGAGATCCTTCTGGATGGCCGTCAGGACCGCGGTGATGTCGGCGTCCACACCAGCGGCAAGCGCTGCGCCGAGGCAGGCGTTGACCTCGTCGACCTCCCCGTACGCATCGACGCGCGGGTCGGCTTTGGAGACGCGCGAGTTGTCGAAGAACGAGGTTTCGCCGGAGTCGCCGGTCTTTGTGTAGATCTTCACGTGCGTCACGGTGAATTATAGGTGCGGATGACGAGGCCACTCACCGGTCCGGCGAAAGCCGGACACGACGTACCACCACCTGCACGACGACAATTTCGACGCCGACTGCTGACGTGGTACCAGGTGAACGGGCGCGACCTGCCGTGGCGCCGCACCGACGACCCGTACCACATCCTCGTCTCGGAAGTGATGCTGCAGCAGACGCAGGTCGATCGCGTGCTGCCGAAGTATCACGAGTGGCTGAAGAAGTATCCGTCACTGGAGGCGCTGGCCGAGGCGCCGATCCGCGATGTGGCCCGCACGTGGCGCCCGCTTGGCTACAACATCCGGCCTCGCCGACTGCATGCGATCGCACGCGAGTCGGTCGAACGCTACGGGGGAGAGCTTCCGTCCGATCACGACACGTTGATGTCGTTCAAGGGGATCGGGGCCTACACCGCCGGCGCCATTCGCAGCTTCGCGTTCAGGCAGCGCGCAGCGATTCTCGACACGAACGTGGCGCGCGTGCTGTTCCGGATCTTTGTCGCGACGGGCGACATCAAGGCGCATGCGATGCGCAAACGGCTGTGGGCGATCTCCGAAGTGATGGTGCCGCGGAAGCAGGTCTTCGATTTCAATCAGGCGCTCATGGACTTCGGCGCCACGATCTGCGTCGCACGAAAACCGAAATGCGAGGCGTGTCCGATGACAAAACTGTGCGCTTCGTTTCCGGTTTTGTCATCGCACGCCCGCGAATGACTCGCTCCGCAAAATATTTCTCTTTCGGCTGAGCTCCGGCTCGCATCCATCGTGGTTAGATCGGCCACCATGGGCATCGGAACCGCGACCGCGATCCGCGAGGCAACAGGCGCACGAACACTTCCGGAGCTCGACGTCATCAGGCTCCTGATCGTGGACGACGACCCGCAGGCGCAGAGCCTGATCGAGATGGCGCTGGCCGAGGCGCGGTTTCAACCAGCGCTCGAGTTCGCTGCGAACGTCCAGGCCGGACTCGATCGCATCCGGCAGGACGATCATGACGTGTACGTGATCGATCAGCAGCTGCCCGATGGTACCGGCGTCGATCTGATTACGGAGGCGCGCGCCCGTGGCGCGCACAAACCGTTCATTCTTCTGACCGGGCACGGCAGCTTCGCTCTCGACGAAGAAGCCTCCCGCGCCGGCGCCACCGACTACGTGGAAAAACACATGGTCGCGGCGCAGCTCGAGCGCTCGATCCGTTACGCCTTGCGAACCTGGCAGGCCACGCGCCTGCTGCACGACCGCGATGAGCAGCTTCGACACGCACAAAAGATGGAAGCGATCGGCCGGCTGGCGGGGGGCGTGGCGCACGATTTCAACAACCTGCTGACGGCCATCATGGGCTACACCGACCTGGTGTCGGAACACCTCGAGGAGTCGACCGCCGCTCACCGCGACGTCGGCGAGATCCGCAAGGCGGCGGACCGCGGCGCAGCGCTGACGCGTCAGCTCCTGGCCTTCAGCCGCAAGCAATTCCTGACGCCGACCGTGGTCGACCTGAATGAAACCGTGTCCGGCCTCCGCCAGATGCTGCCGCGCGCCATCGGCGAACACATCCGGACCCATATCCATCTCGCTCCTGATCTCGCGCGTGTGAAAGCGGATGCCAGCCGCATGGAGCAGGTGCTGGTGAACCTTGCGCTGAATGCACGCGATGCAATGCTGGACGGCGGCGATCTGAGGATCGAAACGAGCAACGTCACGCTCACCGAACCGCGCCTTCGTGCGGAAGGTCTGGGCCTGCGACCGGGGTTCTACGTGATGCTGTCCATCACCGACACCGGCGTCGGCATGGATCCGGCCACACGCCAGCGCGCGTTCGAGCCGTTCTTCACAACGAAACCACAAGGGAAAGGGACGGGCCTTGGCCTGGCCACGGTCTACGGGATCGTCGATCAGAGCGGCGGCGGCGTGTCGCTGGACAGCGGACTGGGCACGGGCACGACGGTGCGTATCTACCTGCCCGCAACCACTGCTCTCGACAGCCCGCGCGCGCCCGAGGTGGCGCGAACCCGTCACGATACGGGCACTGAAACGGTGCTGATTGTCGAGGACAACGACGCCGTTCGCGACCTGACGGCGAAGGCGCTCCGACGGCGCGGCTACAAAGTATTCGAAGCCCGGGACGGCGAGGCCGCCCTTTACTGGATCCAGAACGACGGCGTCAGGCCTCACCTCCTGCTGACCGACATCGTGATGCCTGGGGTCAGCGGACCCAACCTCGCCGCCCGGCTCATTCAACTCAATCCCGCGATGCGTGTGCTGTACATGTCGGGCTTCACCGACGATGCGGGGGCGGTCCATGGACACTTCTGGGCCGGCGTGCCGTTGCTGCAGAAACCATTCACACCGGCAGCCCTCTCCGAGCGCGTCCGGCTGGCACTCGACGCGCCAACCGGGTAATCATCGATTCACTGACTACCACCATCATCGTCGTCGCCGCCGTCGTTGAAGAGAACGACGCGTTTCTTGTCACGCGTCGGCCAGAGGGCGTGCATCTGGCCGGACTCTGGGAATTTCCCGGAGGCAAGATCCACGGCGCCGAAAGTCACGCCGACGCGCTCAGGCGGGAGATGCGCGAGGAACTCGATGCCGACGTGGACGTGCTCGACCTCGTGTTCGAGACCACGCACGCGTACCCGGAGCGGATCGTCACTCTTTTCTTCTACCGCTGTGTGTTGAAAGATCGGCCGCGACCGCTGCTCGGACAGCAGATGCAGTGGGTCACGCGATCGGAGCTTTCGACGCTGGGATTTCCGCCGGCGGATGCAGCGCTGATCCGGCTGCTGCGGTCAGAACGATCCGTCGACAATTGACCTGGCGGCTGCAACAACCACACTGCCCGCCGAGAACCGATTTCTGGGCCGCGTTCCTATCACGCAACGTTCGGCGTCCGGCGCCACCGTTCACCCAGGTCGTGCACGAACAGATAGAACGTCGGCAGGGCCAGCAGCGTGAACAGGGTTGAGGTGACCAGTCCGCCGATCATCACGATCGCCAGCGGCCGTTCGATTTCGGTGCCGTGCATCTTGAGCACCAACAGCGGCAGGAGTCCCAGAATGGCTGTCAACGCCGTCATCAGTTTCGGGCGCACGCGCCCGATGCTCGCCTCGCGCAGAGCATCCCGGAACGGCCGGCCTTCTGCGATCAGTTCTCTCGTCTGTGCGACCAGGACAAGGCTGTTTTGGACAGCGATCCCGAACAGGCCGATCAGGCCGACGAGCGACGACACATTCCAGGTCTCACCGGCGATCAGCAGAGCGAGGATGCCGCCAACAAACGCGCTGGGGATGGTCGCGAGGATGACGCCAGTCTCGGCGAACGATCCAAGCGCGAGGTAGAGGAGCGCGAACACCGCGATTAGCGCGGCAGCAATGGCGATGGTCAGCGACTGACTCGCGCGCTCCTGTTGTTCGACACGGCCTCCCACCTCGACGAAGTACCCGGGCGGTAGCCGAAGACCCGACGCCACTCGTTCCCGCACGTCCGCGGCAGCACTTCCAAGATCGCGGCCCGCGACGCTCGCCTCAACGGCGACACGTCGATTTCCTCCCTCACGTCGGATCGTTCCCGGAGCGAGCACTTCCTCGACACGGGCCACCTGATCGATTCGGATTCGCGTCCCGTCATGCGCTTCCAGCCGCAGGTTCCGTATCGATGACACGCTGTTGCGCGCTGTGTCGGTCAGCCGGACGACCAGGTCGTACCGTTTCTGCCCGACCCAGACCTCCGACACCTCCTCGCCTACCAGACCGATACGCAGCACTCGCACGACATCGCCCGGCGTCAGGCCCGTTCGCGCGACCGCCTGGCGATCGATGGCGACGCGCAGTTGCGGAAGTCCGGTCACCGCCTCGACGCGCAGGTCTGCGATGCCCTCGATGCCCGCCATCAGATCCCGCGCCTGATCCCCAAGCCTGGCAAGCTCGTTCAAGTCCGGGCCAAACACACGAACGGAGAGATCGGCGGGCGTGCCGCCAAGCCCCTCATCGATACGCATGCCAAGCGGCGTGGTGAAGAGGATCGAGATTCCCGGAACGCTCTCCAGCGCTTCCCGCATCTCCGCCTCCAAGGTGTTGATATCGCGGCTCCGATCAGGTTTGAGCACCACCAGCACATCGGACACGACGTGCGGCATCGGATCCTCAGTACGCTCAGCGCGTCCGGTTCTCCGCACGACCTCATTGACGTCAGCGAATTTTCGCAGGACGTCCTCGACGCGGTGGTTGATTCGGTCGACCTCGTCGAGCGCGGTATCTGGAGGCATGATGGTCTGCAGAAGAAAGGCCCCTTCGTCGAGTTGTGGCATGAAATCCGACCCGACGACAACGGCCAGGGCAATCGCAGGCACCGTGATCGCCACCGTCGCCATCTGCACCAGACCGGCGTGGCGCATCGCGCCGTCCAGCGTCGGCGCATACAGCCGCTTGAGCCGACGCACGATCCACACATCCTCTTCAGCGTCTGGCTTTGGCGCCCGAAGGAGGATCGCCGCGGTCACCGGAACCAGTGTCAACGCGAGCACGAGGGACGCGGCCAACGCTGCAACCACGGCTGCGGCCAGTGGCTGGTACATGCGTCCTTCGATACCGGTCATCGCGAAGAGCGGAACGAAGACAGCGACAACGATGAGCGTGGCAAAGAAGATCGGCCGACCGACCTGCTGCGCGGCATGCAACGCGACGTCGCGTCTCGACAGGCCCGGGCGTTGCTGCAGGTGATGCACGATGTTTTCTGTGACGATGATGGCCGCGTCGACCAGGAGGCCCACCGCGATCGCCAGGCCGCCGAGCGTCATCGTATTGATGCCGATGCCGCCGGCACGCAGCAGCAGTCCGGACAGCGCGATCGTGAGAGGAAGCGTGAACGTCACCAACAACGCCGCCCGCCAGTTTCCCAGGAGGACGAACAAGACGACGACCACAAGTCCGGCGCCGATCAGGATGGCGCGACTCACACCTCCAAGGGCGCTGCTCACGAGATCGGACTGGTCATAGACCATCCGCAGCGTCACGCCCTTCGGCAAGGACGTACCGATCTCACGCAACGCCGCACGGACGGCGGCGGCCACAGTGACGGTATCCGCTCCGAATTGTTTGACGACGCGACAGCTCACCACTTCGCCGGCGAGCCGGTGCGCGACACCGCGGCGGACGGCGGGCGCCTCGACGACGTCGGCGACGTCCCCGAGCATGACCGGGACGCGCTCTTTGACGGCGACCACCGTCGTCCGCAGATCGTCGAGCGACTGCGCGCGCCCGACGGCGCGGACCGCCCACTCCGTGCCACCTTGCGTGACGAATCCGCCGGAGGCGTTGACGTTCGCGTCTTCCACGGCGTGCATGACTTCGTTGAATGTGATGTTGCGCGCGGACATCCGCGTCGGGTCGATCTGAATCTGGAATTGGCGCAGGTAGCCCCCGAGCCGTTCGACCGCGGCGACACCTGGTACGGCGAGCAATCGGTTTTTGATCTCGAACTCGGCGAGGTCGCGGAGCGTCATCAAGTCGACGGCGCCGGACTCGGCTTCGAGCGTGAACTCCAGAATCTCGTTGAGGCGGCCGGTCAGACTCGACAGCAGCGGTGCGTCGGTGCCGGGCGGGAGGGATGTCGTGACCTGACCGATGCGTTCGGCGACCAGTTGACGGGCGCGATAGTAGTCGGCGTCGGCCTCGAATTCGACGGTCACCTGGCTCACACCGAGCTGCGAGGAGGAGCGAATGCGCCTGACGTCAGGAAGCCCCGCGAGCGCGGTTTCAAGCGGAATGGCCACGGATGCCTCGAGTTCTTCCGCGCCCATCGCCGCGTTCTGAACGATGACATTGAACACGGGAGCAGACAGATCCGGGAACACGTCCCGGCGCAACTGGCTGAAGCTGACGGCACCGAATGCCGTCGCGACGAGAACAACCAGAATCGTGAACGCGGGCCGCGCGAAAGCGACGGACATGAGGCGGCTGATCATCGGCGGCCTCAGTGTCCGTGCTCGTCGCCGCCGCCAGCGCGCTTCTCGGCTTCGGCCTTCAGCAGAAACGCGCCTTCGACGACGACCGTCTCGCCCGCTGTGAGCCCCGAGATCGCCTCGACGTCGTTACCGAGGTCACGACCGCGGCCGA
This sequence comes from Vicinamibacterales bacterium, assembly GCA_035647075.1. Lineage (GTDB taxonomy): Bacteria > Acidobacteriota > Vicinamibacteria > Vicinamibacterales > UBA2999 > Gp6-AA40. The sequence goes on from DASROF010000201.1 coordinate 14,368, forward strand.
CCGGCCGCATCTCGTACTCGTACTGCCCCGTTGGCACAAACGCGAGCCATCGCTCACCCACGCGCTGCAGCGCCGCAGCAGGGACTGCGAGGATGGTGCGGTTCTGGCCTGCGACCTCGAGCCGAGCGCTCGCGGACATGCCAGGTCGGAGCGCGCCGGCTGAATTCGGCAACTCGATGCGAACCGGCACGGTGCGCGAGCCGGGATCCACCTGCCGGCCGACCAGTGCCACGCGTCCATCGAACTCCTGTCCGGGCAAGGCGGCGACCGTCACGTGGGCCGTGCTCCCCACTGTGACGTTCACCGCATCGCGCTCAAAGAGCTGCGCCACAATCCAGACGCGGCTCAAGTCCGCGATCGTGAACAGGCGGGCGCTCGGTTCGGCCTGCTGACCGAGGACCGCGAGCCGTTCCAGGACACGCCCGGCGATGGGCGATCGCAGATAGAACAACGAACTGTCGCGGCTCCCTTGCGCATCGTCATCAGAAACGCCGAGCGCCTCTATCGACGCGGTGGCAGCCCGTACTTCTGCGTCTGCGGTGCGAAATGCCGCCTCGGCCTCCTGCACTTCACGCTGCGCCACGATGCGTTCGGACGCGAGCGTTTGCTTTCGATCGAGCGCCTGTCGCGCCAGGTCCCTTCGCGCCTCAGCGGACAGGCGTTCAGCGCGTGCGCGTCCGAGATCTGTACTTCGCAATTGCGCCAACGGCGTCCCGGCGCCGACGCTGCGGTTGGTGTCAACCAGCACACGCACGATTTGTCCGGTCGTCGGCGAAGCGACTTCCGCATAGCGCGTCTGGTCGGCGACGACCTCGCCGAGCGCCATGACCTCGCCGGCGCCCGAGCGTTCTGCCACTGTCGCCGTGCTGATGCGCAGGTCACGCACCATGTCTTCGGTGAGGTGAATGGCGTTCTTCTCCTCCGCGTGCGTGGACACGACTTGTGCCGGCCGAGCCGAGGAACTGCTCGACGTGGCGCGCTCACGGCCGCACCCGAGGGCCAGGAGCGCTGCCACGAGGATCAATCGATGATGTGCTGTGGTGCTCATTGAAGGACTCCCGCGGCGAAGTCAACGGCGAGCCGGCTGCGCGCCGCGTCAAGTCGTCGATCGATGATCGTCAAACGCATGTCGATGGCGTCACGGCGGATCAGCAGGGAGTCCATCAGGTTCATCTCCCCGGCTTCGTAGCTCCGCCTGGCGAGGGTTTCGTTGTCGGCAAGGCTGGGTGACGCGTCTTTCTCCAGGGCGGCTGACAGCGCCGCGTGCTGCTCGTATACGGCGTATGCGGTTCGCAAGTCTGCGACCGCCGCCTGTCTGGCGATCTCCGTCTCGGTTCGGGCACGGTTGGCTCTGGCCACGCCGATGGCGAGCGTTCCCTGCCCCTTCTGAAACGCTGGCAGCGTGATGGTCAGCCCACCGAGCACGATCGTGTCGGAGGACTCCCTGGCGTAGGCAACACGAAGTGCGAGGTCGGGACGACTTAACGCGCGGCCCAGCTGGGCCTGCGCGTCCGCCTCGCGGATTTCCGCTTGCAGCACGGCAAATTCAGGACGGCCCTCCACCCCTGCTTCCAGTCGTTCCATCGGCGGCGGCGGAGAGAGGTCGAGCGACCCACGCAGGTCGATTGGCTCTGTCGACGGAATCCGCAAAAGCGCGCGCAGCGTCCCGACCGCGGCAGTCAGATCCGCGCGCGCGGAGACGAGCGTCGCCGTCGATCGCGCGGCGTCGATTCGCGAAAGGTTGACGTCAATCGCGGCGATGTCTCCAAGCGCAAAGCGGCGTTCCGTGACATTCAGCAGTTCGCGCGCGATTGCGTCCGCACCCTCGGCTATCCGCAGACGCTCAGTGGCGGCGACGGCATCGAGAAACGCGGACGCGGCGTCGAACACGACGCGTCGGACAGATTGCTGTCCCTCGGCTCGTTGCCGGTCAACCGCCGCCCGCGCTCCAGCGATTCGCGACTGGCGCTGACCGCCGGTCTCGAACTGCTGCGTCACGGCCAGCTCGACGTCCGCTCCTCGCCGCCCGGAACCCGCGCGCGGCCCCGCCGCACCCTCGATCAGCGGGTTGTCGCGAAAGCGCGCCGAGGCATCAATCACGCCTGCTTCGGCCTCAACGATGCGCGCGCGCGCGATGACAACGGCACCCGCCTGCTCACGGGCGCGGGCGATCGTGTCTTGCAGGGTCAAGACAACCTGGGCGCTGGCAGGCACAGCTGCCGCAAGCCAATACAACGCCGCCGATATGAGAACGCGGTACATAGGGCTCCTCTGATCAGACGAAACGTCCCGGTCGAACCGGGACGCGTGTTACAGGTGTCTGTTAGAGAGCCTTCGGAACGTGAAAAACGCCCAGTGGGTGGGGGCTCGTTGCGTGGTCGATGACTGGCGGTGGCTCGACGGCGACGACGGTACCGACCGACGCAAACGCTGACACTTGGGGTACGAACACCGGAAGACGCGCACAGCAGACGCAGCTCGCACAGTTCTGCGGGCACGGGTCGGGCGCAGGACCGCGCGTGTCAATGCAGTCGTCGGGAACAACGCTGGCGAGCAGTTCCGTCCCCTGCACGACAAAAAGCGCAAGCCACAGCGCGAGGAAGAACCGCCCCACGAGCGCACAATACCACGCCCCCTCAGGCGATTGCGGACGATGCCCTGCTGACGGAGCTAATCTCGAAAACGAAGACGTGATGGTGACGCCACCGCGCCGTTCTCACACCATCGGTAACGCGACCACTGTCGCAGGATGCCCGCCGATCTGTACGTCGGCTCCCGGCGAAGTGAAGTCCCGATGAACGTAACCAAGCGCAATCACGCCAAACCTGGGCGACGTCGCGACGCTCGTGAGCACGCCGATCTCCCGCTCGCCTGAAAATACTTTGGCACCCTTGAAAGGGGGCCCTGCGCTTGGCCGCCCATCGGGGGTCGTCGTCAGCTTGAACCCGACGAGCTTCTTCACCACCCGTCCGCCGCCGCGATGGAGAACGCGGATGACGACCTCCTGGCCAACGAAGCATCCCTTCGTGAACGAGATCGCCCGCTGATCGATGCCTGCCTCGAGAGGAATCGTGTCGTCGGTCATGTCAATGCCGAACAACGGATAACCGGCTTCGATGCGCGCGGCGTGCAGCGCCTCGGGCCCGACAACCGTAGCACCGGCATCCACCGCCGCGGCGACGAACGGCGCCTCGGTCGCGCGCGCGAGAAACACGCAGTAACCGGGAACACCAAGCTGGTCGATTCGCGCCACCGAGACTGGATTCCCGTTGAACGTCGCGGTGGCGTGCTGGTAATCGAGCCATTCGCCAGGATCGGTCCGGCTAAAGCCGGACACTACCTTCGAGATGACCGACGCTGCCTGCGGACCGTGCACCCAGACACCTGTCATCGCTTCGGCCAGCGACTCAATCTGTACGTCTTCAGAAAACAGGAACTGGTCGAGCCGCGCCAGGACCGCGCTGACCTCAGCAAGGGGCACGTCGAGGAGGATCATGCCCGCCGACTGCAGCACATGCATGTCGGTCAGCATCCGGCCCTGCGGCGAGAGCCACGCGGCATAGCAGCCGGTGCCATCCGTAAGCGCGACGATGTCGTTGGTCAGGAGACCCTGCAGGTAAGTCGCCCGATCCGAGCCTGCCACGGCGATCTGCGCGCGAGCGGAAATTGACCCGATTGCGGCCCCGTCGTGCACCGCCGAGTCATCCGCCGGGGCCATCGTGGAACTGTTAGGATTCAAGGTAGATGCGGCCGTTATTGAGACTTCTTTATTGTACGTGCGCGTTGCTGCTGATCTCGCCGCCGCTGGCCGGTGCTCAGCAGAGCGCGTCCGGCACCACCGCGTACACCACCTTTATCCGCGGAAACCCGGTTGGCCGCGAGGACGTCACGGTGAAGTCCGACGCGACGGGTCTGATCGTGACCAGCGAAGGGCGTCTGGGAGATCCGGCGAACCTGACGATAAGACGCGTCGAATTCCGATATGGCCCCGACGACGCGCCACAGAGTTTCGAGCTGAACGGCACATCCAATGGTGGTGAGCTGAATATCCGCACGACGGTAACCGGAAATCTCGCTACCACGCAGTCAACGCAGACCGGCACGACGACCCAGACGATCAACCCGAAAGCGGTCCTGCACGCGAACGGGATCGTCGCGTCGTACGCTGCACTCGCACGACGGCTTGGCTTCGTCGCGCCCGGCAGCGAGTTGCGAGTGTACGTCGTGCCGCAGGTGGAAATCGGCGTGCGGCTGATCAATGTCCAGAACGAACGCATGCAGATCGGTGCGGAGTTCCTGAACGCGCGCCGCTACGACCTGATTTTTCAAAACCCGGGCACCAACACGGCGGTCACGGTGACGACTGGCGTTGACGGCAACCTGCTCACCGTGAAGATTCCGAGTCAGGGCGTGGACATCGTACGCGTCGATCTGGCGTCGGCGACGTCACGGACGTCGGTGCACAGCAACCCGGGCGACGAACCGGTCTCGATTCCCGCGACCGGCTTCAACATCGGCGCAACGCTGACGCGGCCGAAGTCGGCCGCCACCGGAGCACGTCTGCCCGCCGTGATCATCCTTGCCGGATTCGGGGCCAACGATCGAGACGGCTACTCCGTCGGCATCCCGGTCATGGGACAGCTCGCCGGCGCGCTGGCGAACGCGGGATTCCTCGCTGTGCGCTACGACAAGCGGGGGTACGGACAGAGCGGCGGCCGATCGGAATCCGCCACGATCACCGATTACGCAGACGATGCGAGAACGGTGATGCGGTGGCTGGCGGAGCGCAAAGATGTGGACCCGAAACGCATCGCGCTGATCGGTGACAGCGACGGCGGCTGGGTGGCGCTCCTCGCGGCGTCGAGGGAGAAGCGCTTCGCAGCGGTGGCCACGACCGGTGCGCCTGCGAGTTCAGGCGCCGAACTCGTGCTCGAACTTCAGAAGAAGAACCTCGACCTGCTCGATCTGGCGCCGCAGGAGCGCGCGAAGCGCGAAGCGTTGCAGAAGCAGATCATCGCGGCGGTGCAGTCCGGCAAGGGACTCAACGACCTGCCACCAGACGTCCGGCGGTCGGCGGACACGCCCTGGTTTCAAAGCGTGCTGAACTTCGCCCCGGCCAAAGTGCTGAAGGATGTCCAGCAGCCGCTCCTGATCATGCACGCCGCACTCGATCACGAAGTGCCGGTCGCCGACGCTGAACGTCTGGCGGGCATCGCACAGAAAGAAGGCAACTCCAAGTCGGTGGAACTGCTGATCGTGAAGGGGGTCAACCATCTGCTCGTGCCAGCGGTGACCGGCGAGATCGCCGAATACGGCGCAATCACCGATCGCAACCTGGCCATGGATGTGTCCTCGGCGCTGACTGCCTGGCTGACGCGCACGTTCGCAGCGATCAAATGACCGCTCACGCCCGGATGGCGATCGTCGGCACCGGCCGGGTCGCACAAGCGTTGGGACGCCTACTCGCCCAGGCCGGCCTCCCACCCGTCGCTGTTGCCGGCCGAACGGCGAGCCATGCTGAACGTGCAGCATCGTTCATCGGACCCGCCGTGAAGACGGCGCGTATCCGCGACATTCCTGGACTCGCCGACCGCATTCTCATCGCGGTGGCGGACGCTGCAATCCCGTCGGTGGTCGATGACCTTTCAGATGGCGGCTTGGGTGACGGCATCGCATTGCACACGTCGGGCGCGCACGGTCCGGGGCTTCTCGATGCGCTGACCGTTCGCGGCGTCTCCTGTGGCGTGCTCCATCCACTTCAAACAATCGCCGACCCTGAACGCGGTGTCGCCGCGCTCCACGGCGCGAGCTTCGGGATCGGCGGCGCGGCGCCGGCGATTGAATGGGCCGAAGAGATTGTCGCCGCAGCTCAGGGGACACCGCTGCGAATCCACAACACGGGATTCGCGTCCTACCATGCAGGGGCGGTGATGGCCGGCAACGCCGTCGTGGCGGCGATCGATGCGGCGGTGGTGCTGTTTGGCGCGGCGGGCGTTGACCGGAATGCGGCGCTGCAGGCCATCCGGCCGCTGTGCCTGACGAGTGCGCAGAACGCCCTGGAGCTCGGACCTGAGGCCGCCTTGACCGGGCCCGTTCAGCGCGGTGACGCTGACACGATCAGGGCCCACACCGTGGCGCTCGCGAACTCGCCCAGATATGTCTCGGACCTGTATCGCGCTTCTGGTCAGGCGCTGCTCGAAATTGCAAAGCGACGCGGACTGGCCGAGGCCTCGGCGAAAGCAGTCGAATTGGCCCTGGACGGCCGGTAGGATCTAGTTATGGACGTCAAACGAATTCGCGTGCCCGACTTCGCCGCGCGCAAGCGTCAGGGCGAGAAGATCGTGATGCTGACCGCGTACGACGCGACGATGGCGCGGCTGCTCGATCGCGCCGGAGTCGATGCGCTGCTCGTCGGCGATTCGCTCGGCACGGTGATCCTCGGCCTTGATACGACGCTCCCGGTGACCCTCGACGCGGTCGTGCATCACACGCGTGCCGTCAGCCGTGGCGCCGAACGTGCCTTCGTCATCGCCGACATGCCGTTCCTCACCTTCCAGGTCAGCGTCGCCGAAGCGGTCCGCAACGCGGGCCGTCTGCTTCAGGAAGGCGGAGCCGCCGCCGTGAAGCTCGAAGGCGGGCGTCCTGTTCTCGACGTCGTCAAGCGGCTGGTGGACGTCGGCATTCCGGTGATGGGACATCTCGGCCTGCAGCCGCAGTCGGTGCACCAGGCCGGTGGCTACGTGAAGCAGGCGACGCATCCGGAGCAGGTGGACGCGCTGATGATCGACGCGCTCGCCCTTCAGGACGCAGGCGCTTTTTCGCTGGTCCTTGAATCGATCCCGGCCGACGTTGCCGGAGCTGTCACGAAGGCGCTGACGATCCCGACAATCGGCATCGGCGCCGGGCCTGACTGCGACGGACAGATCCTCGTCAGCTACGACATGCTCGGCCTCTTCGACGGCTTCGTGCCCTCGTTCGTGCACCAGTACGCGAAGCTTGGCGATGCGGTCGTCACGGCCGCCCGTGAGTACGCGACCGACGTCCGTTCGGGCCAGTATCCCCACCGCGCAAATGCCGTTGGCGCAGGGCTGCCCACCGCCAGTAAATGACCGCAGAGGTCGCTGACACCGTCGCACGCGTTCGCGCGTGGCGGGAAGAGCGCCGCCTCGCCGGCCAGCGTGTCGGTTTTGTCCCGACGATGGGTGCGCTGCACCGGGGACATGGCCGGCTCATCGAAGTGGCCCGCGAACACAGCGATGCGGTCGTGGTCAGCATCTTCGTCAATCCACTGCAATTCGATCGCAAGGACGACCTCGATCGGTATCCGCGAACGCTGGACGCCGATTTGCGAATCTGCAACGAGCTCGGTGTGGACTTCGTGTTCGCGCCGGCCGTGAACGACATGTATCCCGTCGAGCCGCTGTGCACGGTGACGGTGAAGCGCATCACCGACAACCTGTGCGGTCGCTTTCGGCCGGGACACTTCGACGGCGTGGCAACGGTCGTCAGCAAGCTGTTCGACATCGTGCAGCCAGACAACGCCTACTTCGGCGAAAAGGACGCGCAGCAACTCGCGGTGATTCGGCGTCTGGTGATCGATCTGAACATGCCGATCGAGATTGTCGGTGTGGAGACCGTGCGCGAAGACGATGGGCTGGCGATGAGCTCCCGCAATACCCGGCTGACCCCGGAGGAACGCTCCAAGGCGATCGTGCTGTACCGCGCCCTGCGCGAGGCGGGGGGGATCATCGCCGAAGGCGAACGCGACGCCCGCGTCGTCGAACGGCGGGCAGCGGCGGTGATTCCGTCGGACGCCTCGCTCAGGCTAGAGTACCTGGACGTGGTGGACCCGGTGGAATTGCAACCCGTGGACACCATTACGGGAACCGTGCTCGTGGCCGGCGCCCTCTGGGTCGGCCACACGCGGTTAATCGATAACGTGACCTATACCCCATGAAACTACGCGCGATCCTCAAGTCCAAGATTCACCGCGCCGTCGTCACCGGCGCCGATATCGATTACGTCGGCAGCGTCGGCGTCGATCAGGACCTGCTCGAGCGGACGGATATCATCCCCGGCGAGCGGGTCGCGATCTGGAATATCAACAACGGCATCCGGATCGACACCTACGCGATCAGCCTGCCCAGAGGCTCGGGTCAAATCGTCATCAACGGGGCCGCGGCGCGGCATTTCCATCCGGGCGACAAGGTGATCATCGTGGCGTTCTGCCTGACCGACGAGAAGGTTGAAGCGAAGATGATCGCGGTGGACGAACAGAATCGGTTCGTTCAGGAGCTGGTGTCATGAAGACGTACCGAATTGCAGTCATCGCCGGCGACGGCATCGGCAAGGAAGTCATCCCCGCGGGGATCAGCGTTCTCAACATGGCGGCGGAGCAGGCCGACTTCCGCTGTGACTTTACACATCTGCCCTGGGGCTGCGACTACTACCTGCAGACCGGCAGGATGATCGACGACAACGGCGTGGCGTTCGTCTCGAAGTTCGACGCGATTTACCTCGGCGCGATCGGCGATCCGCGGGTTCCCGACCACATCTCGGCGCGGGACCTGATCCTGCCTTTGCGGCAGCAGCTCCGGCAGTACGTCAACCTGCGGCCGATGCGCCTGCTGTCGGGCATCACGTCGCCGCTGGCGAACAAGGGGACGGCGGACATCGACATGATCTGCGTGCGTGAGAACTCCGAGGGTGAGTATTGCGGCACAGGCGGACGGGTCCATGTCGGCACGCCTTCCGAACTCGCGGTGCAGACTGGCGTGTTTACCCGCACCGGAATCGAGCGGATCGTCCGCTACGCGTTCAAGGTTGCCGAATCGCGGCCGAGGAAGATGCTGGCCAGCGCAACGAAGTCGAACGCGCTACAGCACGCGATGGTGCTGTGGGACGAGGTTGCGGCAGAAGTGGCCAAGGAGTTTCCACACGTCGAGATGCGCAAGTACCACGTGGACGCCCTGTGTGCCCGCATGGTGACGCATCCGCAAACGCTGGACACGATCGTCGCGTCGAATCTGTTCGGCGACATCCTGACCGACATCGGATCGGCGATTTCCGGAAGCCTTGGTGTCGCGCCGGGCGGCAACATCAATCCCGACCGGACCGCGCCGTCGATGTTCGAGCCGATCCATGGCTCGGCGCCCGATATTGCGGGAAAAGGGATCGCCAATCCGATCGCGTCCATCTGGGCTGGTGCGATGATGCTCGACCACCTTGGCGAGCACGACGCGTACAAGCGAATCCTGCGAGCGATCGAAGCCGTGATATCCGACGATCGCGTGCGGACGCCAGACCTTGGCGGCAAGGCGACGACCGAGGACATGACGCGCGCAGTGACGAGTGCGTTGACTCAACGGACGAAGCAGCCGGCGTAACGTAGGGCACTCCTTCAAGAGTGCCTCCCGGCGAGGTGGCACCCCTTAAGGGGTGCCCGACTACCCTCCGATCCACGCACCACGAGCACCTTTTACCCGTATTCACCGCTCGCGTCGTCTCGACACCTCCGACTCCGAACAAATCGCCTGTTTGTGCCGTTGGCAGCCGCCTTGAACATCGGCTGCATGCCGGGCCACACCAGGAGTCAGCGATGCAGAACAGACGGACGTTTCTCGGGTCCGCTGCGGCCGCAGGTGTCGGCGCGGCTGTCGGCGGCAGTCTCTTCCTTCCCACGTCCCTGCCACACGCGCAGGCGCATGCGGTCATCGATCCGGTGATGGCGGAGCTGCAGAAGCAGCTGGCCGACACGGTCATTGCCATTCGGAAGGGACGTGGAAAGGCCGGCGAGCATGCGCGGCGCATCGCCGGACACGTCCGGCTGCTGAACGCGCACGGCGTCGCAGCGGCGGCGGACGCCCAGCTGCGCCGGTTGCTGCGGCAGGAAGGGCGGGACGCCCTGCTGGCGCGCGAGATCGATCCGAAAATGCTTGCCGCGGAAATGAACGCCATCGGCATCGAGCGCCTGCCGACGTTCTCCGCGACGTCTGCGGATCGGGCGTTGATGCTGGACGCAACCATCACGCATGGAATGGCGGCGACGCTGACCGCCATCAGTGCCCGCTTCGATGAGATCGCGCCTGTCCTCGATCGTCACGCCGTGACGACCGTCGCTGTGCGGCAGGATGGTGACGAATGCTGGCAGTGGCTGATATTCCTCACCAACCTCGAATCAGTGTCCTGGGAATGGTGCGTACTCAACCCGATGCTGTGCAGTCTGTTCATCGGCTTCTACTACGCCTGGGCGTCGTTCATGTGCGCGCTCGGCTGCCTGTGCGTCGTGTGATCGTGCTGTCCGGCTTCAGCCGGACCATCAGGGCGGGAACCCGATCGCGAGCTTGAGCGCCGCGTACTCCTGGTGAACCTCGCCCGACGCGGTGCGAATCGTGAGCGGCGGTTCGACCCAGGTGCGATCGTGGATCCACGCCGGCAGGTCCGACTGACGGGCCATGGCGAACAACGTCACCAGCGGCGGCTCGCTCTCGCGAAAGGCAACGGGACGCCGTCGCAGGATGACGAGACGGGCGGAGTGTGCCGCGGTTTCGACACGCGCGCGTTGCTCCTCTGGAAACACGCACGCAAACAGCCCACCGGCGGCGAGATGCTGTGCGGCAACGCGAGCATAATCCTCGATGTTGCCGCGGATCTCGAACCGGCAGGCCACCCTCTGCGGGTGGTCTCCTTCGATTCCGCTGCCGAGTGGAAAATACGGCGGGCTGCCGAGTACGAGGTCGAAGTGTTCGTCCACGCCAAGCGAACGGGCGTCACGGAAGTCGCCCTCACGAATGTCGTAACGCGTGGTCAGTCCGTTGTAGGCCGCCGACTTGCGCGCGAGCCGCACGCTTTCGGCCTGCGCCTCGATCGTCACAAGGCGGGCACCGGGCAGACGCCACGCGGCAATCATTCCCACGGAGCCGATTCCCGAGCCGAGGTCGAGGACTGCAGACGCAGTGGGCGCCCACGAGGTCCCGTACCAAGCCGTCAGGAGGTCGTCGGTCGAAAACCGGTGACCGCGTCGCAGTTGAAAGATGCGGAAGTGGCCACTGAGGGCATCCAGCGTTTCATCGGCCGGCACGCAAGGAGTCGATTCCGCGCCCGGCGGCACCGGACCCGGTTTAGCCCAGCCTTTGAAGTGGCTCTCGATCAACTCCCAACTCCCCCTCCTCCGCCAAGGCTTCCGCGCGGCCTTCGGCAAGGAGGCTGTCCAACGGTAGCATTCCTATGTGGCGCGATCTTCGGCGGCGGTATCTCCAGCGCTCGCAGAGCGGCTCTGCTCCTTCGTGCTCGATCGCTTCCCCTTTGCGCTCGACGCCGTACGCACGGCGCTGGGTTCCATTCGCTCTACTGATCGAGCGGGTTCCACGAGCCAACGTGAGTCTCGCGAGCGGACCCGCCAGGTGTTCAGAGCCGCCCTCGACGCAGAACTGCAGCGACTGGATGTCCGCGATCTTCCAGAGACCTCGCCGAGAGTCAGTGCCGATGTCCGGCTCGACCAGGCACGACACGATCTGCTCGACGCGTGCGACGGCTTCTTCGTACGCGAGGCGATTGCCACGTCGCTGACGGCAGACGAGCGCCGCGAAATCCTGCGCGGCATGGTGCTCACGCGCGCCGTCGACAATCGTCTCAAACAGCTCTTCACCAACGGCGACGTCACATATCGGGGAACGCCCTTTCAGGGAAAGGGATTCCGATCGCTCGGCCAGGAGGCGATCTACGCCGCCGCCATCCGATTGCGTCGCGGCCCGGACTGGCGCGGTTCCGACGGCTCGTGGCGAGGCGACGTCGTCGGTCCGATGATCCGTGATCTTGGCGTGGCGCTGGCGATGCGACGCGACCCGGAAGCGATCCGCATGGTGCTCAACGCGCAGGCCGCGAAAGACGGTCCGCCGATGAACGGCAGAGACCTGCACGTCGGCGACATGAACTGGGGCATCCTTCCCGCGGCCGCACCGCTCGGCATCAGCACCCTGACCGTGGCCGGAATGGCGATGGCCTTCATGCGCGAAGGCAGCGGCCGTGTCGCGCTCTCGTTCATCGGCGACGGCGGATCATCGCTCGGCGAGTGGCACGAAGCGATCAATCTCTGCGCCGCCCGGCGTCTGCCGGCTGTCTTCTGCGTTGAGAACAACCAGACGGCACTCTCCACCGCGGTGCACGAGCAGTCAGCCGTCCGCGCCTTCGCGGACAAGGCTGTCGGCTACGGCGTCCCCGGCATCACCGTGGACGGTACCGATCCGGAGGCGATCGCATCGGCGTTCACGTGGGCGGCAGACCGGGCCCGAGCGGGAGCGGGCCCCGCGCTGATCGAGCTCGTCTCAATGCGCATGTGCGGCCACGCGCATCATGACGACATGCTCTACCTGGGAAAAGAACCCCCGGCCGGATGGGACTACCCGGATGTGAAGCGCGACACTGCGTACGTAGACGCCGACCTGTACGAATACTGGGCGGGCAAGGATCCGATCGCCACGTACGCGGATCGTCTCGAGGCCGAAGGCGTCATTCGTGCGTCCGATCTGGGCAAACACCGGCAGGATGCCGAGGCCCTTGTCGACGCGGCCGCGCGCGAAGTCATCGACGCCCCCTGGCCCGCGCCGGAGAACGCCGGCGTTGGCGTCCTCGCGGCAGAACCACCACGTACTCGGACCGAGCTGCTCGATCCGGCGACCCGGTTGCACGTCGATCTCAATCCGCCGCTTCCGGCCGTGGATCCCGGCGCACCCGCCGATCGGCAGGGCAAGACATTTCTCGAGGCGATCGCCCTCGGCATCGGAGACGCCCTGCGCGCCGATCCACGCGTCTTCGTCTATGGCGAGGACGTGGGCGGCGGCTACGGCAACGCCTTCCTGCTGCTGCGCCCGCTGCTCAAAGAGTTTGGCGATCGCATCATCAACTCGCCGCTGGCGGAAAGCGGTGTGCTTGGCGTCTGCGTCGGCGCCGCCCTTGCCGGGCAGCGACCGATCGGCGAATTGCAGTTCAACGACTTTGTCGCCAACGGATTCAACCAACTGGTGAACAACGCCGCCAAAATCCGGTACCGGTGGGGCGGCTCGGTCCCGATGGTCGTGCGGATGCCGTGGGGCGGCCTGCGCCATGGCGGTCCCTACCACTCGCAGAACACCGAGCCCTGGTTCTACCGAACGCCGGGACTGAAAATCGTCGTGCCATCGACTCCAGAGGACGCACGAGCGCTGATGGCCGCCGCGGTGAACGATCCGGATCCGGTGCTGTTCTACGAACACATCGCGCTGTACCGGGATCCTCGAATCAAACAGACGCTTCCGGACGGTCCACCGACGCCATTGCCGATCGGCACGTCCGCCCTGCGCCGCGAGGGGGACGACCTGGTGATCGTTTCGTACGGCGCGTACGTGCACGTTGCGCTTCGTGTGGCGGAGAAGCTCGCCGCCGACAGTATCCAGGCAAGTGTGCTCGACCTTCGTTGGCTGGCGCCGCTCGACAAGTCCGCCGTCCTCGCAGTCGCGCGACACTGCAGCCGCGTGCTGATCGTGCATGAGGACACGCGCACCGGCGGGATCGGCGAGAGCCTCGCCGCGGTCATTCAGGAAGAGGCTTTTGAATCGCTCGACGCGCCGGTCCGCATCGTCGGCGCGCTCGACACTCCGGTGCCGTATTCACCACCCCTGGAAGAGTTCTATCTTCCATCCGAGGCAGAAGTCGAGCGTGCAGCACGCCTGCTCGTCGGTTACTAGGATCAATTGATGCGCGTAGATATCTGGGCGGATCTCGTGTGCCCGTGGTGCTACCTCGGAAAGCGCCGTTTCGAAACGGCGTTGGCGGTGTTTGCTCACGGCGACAAGGTCGAGGTGGCCCATCGCTCGTTTCAGCTTGATCCGTCGGTCCCGAAGGGCGTGACGCAGCGCGCGCGAGACATGCTGATGCGCAAGTACCGGATGACCGAATCGCAGGTCATCGCCTCACAGGAACATCTGGAACAGCTCGCGGCTGTCGAAGGGCTCGAGTATCACCTCGCCGAATCGCACACGGGAAACACGATGGACGCGCATCGCCTCGTGCACCTCGGACGCGAACAGGGCATCCAGGACGTCGTCATCGAGCGTCTCTACCGCGCGCATTTCACCGAGAACACGTCTTTATTCGATCATGCGTCGTTGACGGCACTCGGCAATGAGGCCGGACTGCGTGACGTCGAAGAGCTGCTGACCAGCGACCGCTACGAGGACGCGGTGGTCGCCGACCACCGTCAAGCCAATGAGCTTGGCGCACACGGCGTTCCGTTCTTTGTTTTTGACGGTCGATACGGTGTGTCCGGTGCGCAGTCAGTGGGAGTGTTTAGCGATGCGCTCGCTCGCGCGTGGACTCACTCGTAGCGCAGCGCCTCGATCGGATCCAGCCGCGCTGCTCGCAACGCTGGCAGGAACGAACTGACCAGGCCGACGACGATCAGGATGCCGCTGCAGATCCCGACGAGTTGCACGGTGAGCAGCAGATAGATGTCGGCGGACCGCGACGCGTCGTCGAGGAGCTCGGACAGAAAGGGACGCGGACTGATCGCCCACACCAGGACGTATGAAATCAGCACTCCAGCGGCCCCGCCTGCGAACGTCGTCGCCAGTCCCTCGAGCATGAACTGGAGGAGGATCGACCCCTTTCTCGCACCGAGCGCCTTCCGCAGGCCGATCTCGCGTGTGCGCTCGGTCACCGAGACGAACATGATGTTCATGACGCCGACTCCGCCGATCGCCAGCGTCAGCACTCCGATGAATGTGAGCACCAGTTTCAGGCCGAGCACGATTCCACCGACGATCTTCTGCGACTCGGCGGATCCAAAAACGTTGATCGCCCGTTCATCATTCGGATTGAACCGCAGCCGCTTGCCGAGCACCTCACGAACCTGCTTCGTGGTCCTGGCGTCCAGGGTCGGATCGACCGCCTGATACACGAGCACGTTGACGAACTCCGTATTCCACAGCTGTCCGGCCGTCGTATACGGAATGAACACGCTCTCCTTGTCGGGGCGGCCGTAGCTCGAGAGCTGCACCTTCTCCTTCTGAACGCCGATCACCTCGAAGGCCATGCCCTTGATGCGGACCGTTTCACCGACCGGCGGGATGTTGCCGAACAATTTGAGCGCGACCGTGCTACCCAGGAACACAACGCGACGCTGCAGGCGTACGTCCTCGGCATCGATGAACCGGCCTGACGCGGCCGGCTGCGCGCGCATGGTTCCGTACGACGGTCCCACGCCACGGGCGCGGTAGCTCGCGAGCTTCGCGCCCCAGGCCACCGGCACGTCCTGCATGTACTCCGGACTCCAGTTCTTTACGAGCGGGATCTCGTCGAGTATCTCTGCGTCGCTCAGTCGGAGTCGGACGGGCCTGCCCGCCCTTTCGCCACCAGCCTGCATGCTGGTCTGCCCGGGAAACATGATGCTGACGCCGTCGCCGAACGCGCCTTGAAAGCCGCGCGCGAGCGCCTGGTTGAAGCCTTCGCCGTAGGCGAGGAGGACGACCACCGAGACGATGCCCCAGGAGATGCCAAGCATCGAGAGTCCTGCTCGCACACGGTTGCGAACGAGACCGACGACAGCCTCGCGCATGATTTCGCGGAGTATGCGGCCCCGACCCGTCATGTTTCGAACCGCAAGGCTTCGACAGGCGGAAGCTGCGCCGCCCGGCGTGCTGGATACGTGGACGTAATCACACCGACGAGGGTCAGGATCGAGACCGCCCACGCACCCGTCTGCCAGGTCAGGACCATGCCCTGGAAACGTGTCGGCAACGGCAACTGGTTGACCGCCGCGCACAGGGCCACTGCCACCGCGAACCCGATCGCACCGCTGAACATCGTCAACAGGAAGCCTTCGAGGAAGAACTGGCGCTGCACCTGACGTGTCGTGGCGCCGAGCGCCTTGCGCACACCGATTTCGCGGGTTCGCTCGCGCACGGCCACCAGCATGATGTTCATCACCCCGATGCCCCCGAGCGCGAGCGTGACGAAGCCGACCGTGCGGAAGAAGGTCTTCATCGTCTGAATCATGCGGCCGAACATCAGTGTCTCGAGCGTCGTGTCCCACACCGCGACCGCGTTCTTGTCCTCCGCGTCGAAACGATGGAGAGGACCGAGAATCCGGCGGACCTCGCGCTCGAGCGGCCAGTCGACGTCCTCGATGCGGCCGGTGCGGCTGTCGAGCACGCCCGGAAGCCGATCGACGACCTTCTGCTGGGGGGTGACGATGATCTGCGAGAGCGTTCCGGCAGGCACACCCTGGAGCGGCAGGTCGCGCACGATCGCCGAGAACGGCACGAACACCTTGTCGTTATCTGGGCCGCTGTAATTGCTGTCCTGATCCTTTTTCCGGATCTGGCCAATCACCGTGTACGGAAGGCCGTTCAAGCTCACGGTCTGCCCGAGACTCTCGCGAGCACCGAACAGCTGCTTGGCAGCATCGGCGCCGATGATAGCCACGCGCTGGGCCGCTTCCTCGTCCGAGAACCTGAAGCCGCGGCCTTTCTCGATATCGATCGTCCGGATCTCCTGATACTGAGGTTCCACGCCGTGGACCTGCAGCGTCGCGGCGTTGTAGGCGCTCTTCACCGACGCGCGGCGATTGATCTCGGGGCTGACGACGCGAATCATGCTCGATTCGCGCTGCAACGCCCGCACGTCGTCGATGGTGAGGAGAATGCGGCGGCCGGCGCGCTCGCCACCGACCTGCATGGATGTACGTCCGCCCCAGACGATGGCGATATTGCGTCCGAGCTCCTCGAGGACGTGCTGATTGCCACGCCGGAAACCTTCGCCCGTGGCCGACAGGATCACGACCGAGATCACGCCCCACAGGATCCCAAACATGGTCAGGAAGCTGCGCAGCTTGTTCGCCCGGAGATTCTGGAAGACCTGAATGATCGCTTCGCGCATCAGCCCGGAAGAACGACCTTTGTTCCCTCTTTGAGCCCGTCGAGCACCTGGATTCGGGTGCCATTGCCCACACCTACTTTGATCGGGATACGACGCCGACCGGTGCGTTCAGCGGGATCGACAACGTCCACAAACGCATGACGCTGAGCGTCGTAGACGACGGCACCCTCTGGGATGAGCAGCGAATCCGGGAGCTCCTCGAGCACGATCTCGGCGTTGGCGGTCATGTTCGCCTTGAGCTCCTTGCTCGCGTTGTCGATCGACACCTCGACCTCGAAGGTCGTGACGTTGTCCTTTTCGACGCCAATCGGCGAAATCTGTGTGACCCGCCCTTCGAACACGCGGTCACGAAATGTCTCGGTGGTGATCCGCGCGTGCTGCCCCAGGCGAACCCTGCCGATGTCCGCTTCGTCAACTTTTCCCCGCACAAACACCTTGTCGATGTCGCCGAGCGTCATCACGAGCGTGGCATTTGCCCCGAGGTTCAGGATCGACGACACAGGACTGCCGACTTCGACGTCGCGGGTGAGAACGGTGGCGCGAATCGGCGCCTTGATCGTCGCGTTTGCCAGTTCCTCTTCCGCGCGCTCCACCGCGGCTTGCGCCTGAGCCACGTTCGCGGTGGCCTCGGTGACCCGCGCCTGCGCAATCACCAGTTGCCCGGTTGCGGCCCGCTGACGATTCTCTGCCTGCTCGAGCGTGTTATGGGATTCGTCCAATACCGACGCCGAGACCAGCTTCTGCGCCGCGAGCTGCTGGGCGCGCTCATAGTTCCGCTTGGCGAATGCCACGTCCGGCGACTCCGCCTCCACTTCGTTCTTCTTGAGCTGCGCGATTGCTGCGGCCCGCGCGGCCTCGGCGGCCTGAAGGTTGGCGCGAGCCTCGCGAAGGCGTGCGGTAAGATTCTCGCGATCGAGCTCGATGAGCACCTGGCCCGACGTCACCACCTGATCGACATCGACGAACAGCTTCTCGATGATGCCGTTCGCCTTCGATTTGATCTCGATCTTGGTGATCGGCTCGATCTTGCCCGTCGCCACGACGGAACGGGTCATCGTCGCGCGTTCGGCGGTGGCGAGTCTGGTCGGGTCGATGGTCGAGGAGGCGCCTTTCAGCGTGGAGATCCCCCAGGCGGCCGCCACCGCCAGGGCCACGATAACGCCGCTGATCAGACTCCACTTTCTTGATTGCTTCATCACGGGTGTGTTGACGACACGGGTTAACGGAAAGTTGCCGGGCTGCGTTCCTAGAGCGTTCTTAGAGAGCGGTGCCCTTCGTATATACGGACGGTAGAGCCATGTGGGTGCTGAGAACCATCACGGAAGGCGTTCCCGAGAAAACATTTCGCATCATGCCCGGGTCAATCCGGACGCTCGGGCGCGCCACCGGCGCGGACTTCATTGTCGATGCGGCGCTGGTATCACGCGTTCACTGTCGTTTTACCGCGTCCGTGGACGGAGAGCTGGAGGTCCGTGACCTCGACAGTACCAACGGCACGTTCGTGAACGGAGAACGCACCGAGGGCACCCGGCTGGAGTCGGGCGATAAGGTACAGATCGGCCGCCTCGAGGTCCTCGCGCTCCGGGAAAGTGATTGACCCCGTAGGAGCCGACCTTCAGGTCAGCCCCTACGATCGGCCCCTACCGCCGAGATACTCCAAAACAAAGGGATTCGTCGTGCGTTCGCGCCCGATTGTCGTGTCCGGCCCGTGGCCCGGATGGACGATCGCGTCGTCGCCCAGCGGAAACAGCACCCTGGTGATCGATGCCATGAGCACGTCGTAGTTGCCGCCGGGCAGGTCGGTTCTCCCGATCGATCCCGCGAACAACGTATCGCCGACGAACAAGTGTCCTGCGGTCTCGCCGCTCTTACCGATAGCCAGACAGACTCCTCCAGGGCAATGGCCCGGCGTGTGGTGCACGCGAGCCTGAAAGTCCCCGAACGAAAAGGGCTCCGTCCCGTAGTACTCATCGACGGGCGGCGGCTGACGGACCTTGAACCCGAACATCGCGCCCTGCTGGACCGCCATGTCGTAAAGAAACTGATCGTCTCGGTGGAGGTACACCGGAACATCGAATGCGTCTTTCGCCGCGGCGACGCCGGTGATGTGGTCCACGTGGGCGTGCGTGAGCAGGATCGCCTGCACGTCGACGTCGAGGTCGCGCACCGCCCCCAGCAACTCGTCCACCTCGTCTCCAGGATCGACGAGCACGGCCTCGCGCGTGCGGCTGCAACCGACTACGAACCCGTTCTTATAGAACGGTGCGACTGCGCGAACTTCAAGAATCATGGTTCATGGGTCCGGCTGACGCCGGACACTACAATGATGACGCAATGATCATCTGTGCCATCGACGATCTGATGTTCTCGATCAGGATCTCAAACGCCGCCAAAGCGCTCCAGGCGGACGTCCACTTCGAGCGTTCGGGCGACAAACTGCTGCAGACGATCCGCGAGAAGCAGCCGTCGCTGGTAATTTTCGACTTGAACAGCGCGCGTTTGCGTCCGCTGGACGCCATTGCAAGCCTCAAAGGTGATCCGGAGCTGAAGGCCATCAGAACCCTGGGTTACGTGGCCCATGTCGACACGACAACCATCGACGCAGCACGAGCAGCAGGAATCGATCAGGTCCTCGCGCGATCGGCGTTCGTTGCCCAGCTCGGCGACATCCTCACGAGCGCGTCAGCCACCAAAACACGGCCGCAAACATCGCCAGAATGACGAGGGTGACGAGGACGACGGGTCCCAGATTGACTGCGGGGGGTGCTTCAGCGCGCTCCACGACCTGGACTTCCTCAAGCTCGAGCGCCGAGGAGATCGACCTGAGGTCGCCGGCAAGCGCAGCAATGCTCTGATAACGCAGGTCCGGGTTCGGTGCGACCGCTTTCAGAACGGCCGCGTCGAGCTCCTTTGTCACGTTCAGGTTGGACGCGCTTGGCGCTGACGCGCCGCGATGCATCGGCCGCCTCATCGTCAACATCTCGTACAGGATGGCGCCGACGGAATAAATGTCCGACCGGTCATCCGGCGTATGCCCGCGCGCCTCTTCAGGCGAGTCGTAATCGTGCAGACGGGCCTGGCCGTCGCGGTACTCGAGGCCGCTCTGGACTGCCACATCGAACGCCGGAATCTTGGCGTGGCCCTTGGCCGTGATGACGATCGAATCGGGGCTGAGACCGCCATGGACGAATCCACCGGCGTGCGCTTCAGCCACCGCATCGGCGATCTGAATCGTCATGTCGACCGCACGGCGGACGTTGACCGGGCGCCCGCCCATCTCGGACCGCAGCGATCGACCCTTGAGAAACTCGAACACGACGTAGACCCGACCGTCGTATTCGCCCACGTCGAAGACGGTGATGGCGTTCGGGTGCGACAACGTCTGAACCGCCTGGGCCCGTTCGATCAATCCCGTCCGGTCGTCGGTGAAGTCGACAGGAAGAACGCGGACGCCCACCGTGCGGCCGCGCCGCGTGTCGCGCGCGCGATAGAGATCGCCAAGTCCGGCGGAGTCGATTCGTTCGAGCAGGTTGTAATGCGCAATGACGCCGATCGGCGCAAGCGGATCCTGCGTCATGCCCGCCGGTCGAGCTCGATGACGCTCTGCAGCAGCTCCTTGGCGTCGGTGATGTGCTCGAGGACGATGGCAATGTCCATTGAAGGCTTGCCGGGAGTGCGAGCGCTCTGGCAGTAGACGCCGTGCTGCCCCACCATCGCGAGCGCATCCGTCAACAGATCCATCGCCACCGCCAGCCGGCCTCGCGCGGCGCCCATCATCGTTTCGTGCTGTTCGAGCGAGTCGGCGTGCTTGTCGAAAGCGGACATCGGCGTCAGTTCTTTCGCGGCGGTTGGGCGGGACGGATCTCGACGCGGCTCGGCAGGCTGCGGGCCGGAAACACGACGAGATCGACGACGGCGAGAGCGACGTCTTCCGGCATCAACGCCCACTCCGACTTTGTGTTGGAGAGACCGCCGAACCCCGTATTCACCGAGCCGGGGAGCACGTAGGCGACACGGATGCCGTCGTAGCGGACTTCCTGCATGAGTGTTTCCGAGAACGCATTCAACGCGGACTTGGAGGCGCAGTAGACGCCGCCGTTCACAAACGCGTTCTTGCTCGCGAGGCTGCTGATGTTGATGATCCACCCGCCGCCGCGCTGTTTCATATACGGGAGCGCGGCGTGGCAACAATAGAAGACACCCGAAAGATTGGTATCGAGGACGCGGTGCCACTCCTCGACCGTTGTCTCCGCCACCGGCTTGAACACGCCAACCCCGGCGTTGTTGATCAGGATGTCAAGGCCGCCAAACTCTTTGACTGCCGTGGCCATGAGCGTCTTGACGTCCTCATAGCTCCGCACATCCGCCTGGACGGCCGACACACGACCGGCATGAGACGCCAGCCGCTTGACCGCAGCATCGAGATGATTTCCGCTGCTGCCGCTGATCACGACCGATGCGCCCTCCGTGAGAAGCGCCTCGGCAGTGGCGAATCCGATACCGCGTGAACCGCCCGTGACGACAGCGACTTTTCCTGTAAGCGTAGGCACGTCATTACAATAACCCACCGATTGATGACCACTGTTGCGATCCTCGGCGCCGGCGAGCTCGGCGGCTCGGTTGCTCACGCACTTGCGCGACGAGAGCGTGTCGGGCGGGTTTTGATGATCGACGAGGCTGGCTCCATCGCCGCGGGCAAAGCACTCGACATTCAGCAGGCAGGCGCGATCGAGGGATTCCACGCGCGCGTTGAAGGCAGTCAGGACCTCACGCGCGTCACCGGATGCACCGTGTGCATCGTCGCTGACAGTGGCAAGCCTTCAACCGAATGGCAGGGCGAAGGTGCGTTGGCGATGATGGCGCGTCTCAGAGGGTTCATAGGAGAGGCGCCGACGATCTTTGCCGGGGCCGGTCAGGCCGGACTCCTGCAAGCCGTAGTGCTGGAAGCGGGCTATCTGCGCGACCGCGTCGTCGGCTCCGCTTCCGAAGCACTCGTTGGAGCGATCAAAGCAATCGTGGCGCTTGAAGCGCAGTGTTCACCATCCGAAGTCGCGCTCAGTGTGCTTGGTACGCCGCCGTCGGGATTCGTCGTTCCCTGGAGCGAAGCGTCGATCGCCGGTCACGCCGTGGAGCGGGTGCTTGCGCAGGTCCAGACCAGACGCATCGAGGCACGCGTCGCCCGCCTCTGGCCTCCGGGCCCGCACGCGCTCGGTCTCGCCGCCGCGCGGGTCGCTGAAGCCATCGGGACGTCTGCACGGCAGGCGCACACAGTTCTGACGGTACTCGGAGGCGAATTCGGCGTTCGGAATCGAGTTGGTCTGGTGCCGTGTCTGCTCGGACCAGCCGGGATCCGGGAAGTCCGGCTGCCTCCGCTCAACGCCCGCGAACGCGTTCAGATTGAAACCGCCCTGGGCGCGTAAGATGAAAGAGATGCGCAGGTTCGTTCTCATCGTCGGCTTGATGCTTGTCGGGGCGTCCGCTGCCGCCCTCGCCCCGGAGATTGAAGCGGACCAGGTGCTCGCGCACATCAAGTTCCTCGCCTCCGACGAAATGAAAGGACGAGGTGATGGTTCGCCAGAGCTCGAGCGAGCGGCCGAGTACATCGCCGGGCAGTTCAAGAACGCGGGTCTTCAGCCTGCTGGCGACAACGGCACCTGGTTCGAGCCGTTCGAGCTGGAAATCGGCTTGACTGTCGGCGACAACCGCCTGTCAATCGCGCGCGACGGCCAACGCGTGGCGCTGACCCTCGGCACCAGCTATTTCCCGATCGCGGCGCCAGTCAACGACTCGCCGGGAGTGGCCTCTGCCGACCTCAAAAACGTGCCCGTTGTGTTTGCGGGATACGGTCTCGCCGTCCCGTCGGTTGGCTATGACGATTACGGCAAAGTGGACGTCAACGACAAGGCGGTCCTGATCTTCAGCCACGAACCCCAGGAGCGGGATCCGAACAGCAAGTTGAATGGCACTCGCCCGATGCCACAGACGACCGTGGAGGCGAAGGCATCGCTCGCCCGGAGCCACGGCGCTCGTGCGCTCATTGTCGTGATGGACCCGACCCACCAGGTCGACGATGCGCCGTACAAATTGTTCGCCGCGGATCCAGACGCGGACAATCAGCCGATCCCGGTGTTACGAGTGCGGCGTCAGGAAATGCAGCCGCTGATCGACGCGTGGGGACTCGATGCCGTCGCGAAGGAGATCGATCGCGACCTGCAACCCCGGTCGCGGCCTCTGCCGGGAGGCACGGTCACCTACGTCCAACACCTGTCACACAACCGCCGGATCGTCCGCAATGTGGTTGGTATCCTGCCTGGCAGCGATCCGGTGAAGTCCAAAGAGGCGGTCGTGATCGGCGCGCATTACGACCATGTCGGACTCGGCGGACGACTCTCAGTGGCGCCGGAACGGACCGGAGAGATTCACAACGGCGCGGATGATAACGCCTCCGGCACCGCGGCGATCATGGAAATGGCGAAGACTGCGGTGGCCCAGCGCGCGCGATTTCCACGGACGCTGGTGTTCATCGCGTTCGCCGGTGAAGAGCGCGGACTGCTCGGTTCAGCGCACTACGCGGCGAAGCCTGCGATACCGATGGACCGCACGATCGGCATGCTGAACCTCGATATGGTCGGGCGGGCGAACGGCAGCGTCGATGTCAGTGGACTTGAACTATCGCCGTCGATGGAGGCGGATTTCCTGGCTGCGGTGTCGGCCAGCGGGGATCAGCTGCGGGTCAAACGCGAGGGCCCGGGAGGGGGCCGCAGCGACGATTCGTCGTTCATCGACAAGCGTGTACCGGCAATCAACTTCTTCACTGGCTTCCACGCCGATTACCACCGGCCCGGCGACGACTGGGAGAAGATCGACGCGCGCGGTGTAAGTCGTGTCGCCGCCCTCGCTCTCGAACTCGCGGCCCGGCTCGCCGGGCGAGCCGATCGGCCGGAGTTCGTTCCTCCGAAGGGGAATTAGGCGGCCTTGTGAAGCTCCAGACCTGAGGTAAAGGCGTCCAGCTGCTTCCTCAGCATCACGCGCCCACGATGCAGGCGCGACTTCAGCGTCTGATCCTTGACGCGCAAGCGAGTACTCGCCTCTTCTGTCGACAGTCCCTCGATGTCCCGAAGCACAACCGGCACGCGATAGATCTCAGGCAAGCGGGGCAAGGCGTTCGCCACCGCTTCACGCAGCTGATGGCGCAGCAGCTCCTCGTCGGGCATATGCGACCAGTCCGCAGCCTGCCGCGGCGTCGGATGTTCAACGGAATCCTGAGGATGCGCGCCAAGGGCCCGGTCGCGTTCCGCCTCGGCCGCCCGCTGGGCGCGGTGCGTACGCAGTCGCGACATGGCGGTGTTGAAGGTAATTCGATAAATCCAGGAAGAAAGCGCGGCGTCGCCGCGGAATTTGTCGATCTTGCGTGAGACCTTCAACAGCACGTCCTGCGTGACTTCCTCGGCGTCCTCCCGGTTCTTCATATGCCGGAGTGCCATCTGGAAGATGCGGTGGCTGTAACGGTCTGCTAATTCCTTAACTGCCTCCTCGTCGCCCGTCTGTAGGCGACGGATGAGCTGCCTGTCGTCGATCCTGTCCATGCGTCCGTGTCCTTTACCCTCTAGAACACCGACCGATTCGGTCCTATTCCCTGGACCGTGTTAAATACAGGGTCCTTGGTTCTGGTCGCCATTCTGGTCGTCACGGCGCTGATCCTGGTCAACGCCGTGTACGTCGCGGCGGAGTTTTCGGCCGTCAGCGTGCGCCGCGCCCGCATCCAGCAGATGGCGGCGGACGGCCACCCCCTCGCCTCCTGGCTGCTTCCGGTGCTGCAGTCGCCGGCGGCGCGTGACCGGTACATCGGGGCCTGCCAGATCGGCATCACGCTGTCGAGCCTGATCCTCGGCGCCTACGCACAGTCCACGTTCGCTGTCTGGTTGACGCCGTACTTCGCGTCGATTGGCGGTTTACAGAACGTTGCCGCGCAGTCGACCTCCACCGCCGTCGTCCTGCTGTTGCTCACCGTCGGTCAGGTCATCTTCGGCGAGCAGGTTCCAAAGTCTCTGGCACTTCAGCGGCCGACCTACACGGCTCTCTACACGCTGCTGCCCATGCTGCCGTCGCAGTGGGTTTTCCGTCCCTTCATCAAGTGGCTGAACGGAACGAGCCTGCTGCTGCTCCGCCTGATCGGCGTGTCGCCGCTCGGTCACCGCCACATCCACTCGCCGGATGAAATCGAGTTGCTCATTGCCGAGAGCCGCGACGGCGGTCTGCTCGAGGCAGACGAGCATCGGCGCCTCCAGCGCGCCCTTCGGCTGAACATGCGTCAGGCGAAGCAGCTGATGGTTCCGCGCACGAAGATCGAAGCGCTGAACCTCGACACGCCGCTCAACGAGGTCATCACCATCGTCGCGCAGAGTCCGTATTCGCGACTGCCTGTGTACCGTGACTCGCTCGACAACATTGTCGGCATGGTCCACACGAAGGATCTCGTTCGCTGGCTGGTGTCCGACGGATCCAATGGCTCGCTGACGACGCTGATTCGTCCCATCACCAGCGTGCACGAGAGCGTGACGGCCGATCGGATTCTACGGCAGCTGCGCGAGCGGCGGTCGCATCAGGCACTCGTCGTCGATGAATTTGGAGGAACCGCCGGCCTGCTGACGCTCGAAGACGTGCTGTCGGAGCTGGTCGGCGATGTCGGAGACGAGTTCAAGCCCGCCGATCCGATCGCGGAGGATCTTCCTGACGGGCGCATGCGGCTGCCTGGTGCGATGCCGGTTGACGATGCCGCGACGGCGCTGCGGGCGGTGTGGGACACGGATGCGGCGACCGTCGGCGGCCTGGTCACCGCCGCGCTCGGCCATCTGCCGATGGCGGGCGAGACAGCGAGGATTGGTGATTACGAGCTCAAGGTGGAACGCGTGGCAGAGCGCGCCGTTGAGAGCGTGATCGCCCGGCGAGTGCACTCGGATGCTGACGAGACGGAGGCGGACTGACGTGCTGCTTGCCTTCGTCATCATCCTGCTGCTGGTCCTGGCCAACGGCCTGTTCGTCGCCGCGGAATTCGCCATCGTTGGCGCGACGCGGGCGTCTATCGACCATCAGGCGGCGCAGGGCAACCGGCTGGCCCAACGTGTCGCGCGCGTGCTCGAGGATCCGCGCGAGCAGGGTCGCTACATCGCGACGACGCAAGTGGGCATCACCCTGGCGAGCCTGGGGTTGGGCATGTATGGGGAGCACGTTCTTGCGGAATGGATCGCCGCATGGCTCGCGCCTTACGACGACAGCCCCTGGATTGCCGCGCATGCGCTGGCAAGCGGAGTGGCGCTCGGTATCCTGACGTACATGCACATCGTGCTCGGCGAAATGGTGCCCAAAGGGCTGGCCCTGCAGAGCGCCGATACGACGGTGCTCTATGTGTCGCCGGTCATCGAAGCACTCGGCGTGGCCATCAAGCCGCTCGTCGTCGCCTTGAGTGCCGCAGGGACTGCCCTGCTGCGGGCGGTCGGGATCCGCCGGCAGGAAGCTGACGCCGAGCGCTACCACACGCCCGAGGAGCTCGAATACATCGTCAGGGAGAGCCACGAGGGTGGGATGCTCCGTGGCGAGGCCGGCACGATCCTGCGCGAGCTGTTCGAGTTTGGCGATCTGACAGCGGCCCAAGCGATGGTTCCGCGGGTGCGACTGGTCGGCATCCCCGTCGAGACAGAGATCGACGAGTTGCGCCAGCTGGTGCGGACCCATTCACATACCCGATATCCGGTGTACGCAGGTGACCTCGATCACATCGTCGGCAGCGTCCACATCAAAGCGCTGTTGCGGCATTTCATTGCCGGCCGACCGGTCACTGCCCGGGATGCGCGACCGGTGCCCTACATCCCCGCGACGATGGCGATGGACGACGTGCTGGCGGCAATGCGCCGGAACAGTGCGCAGATGGCGGTGGTCCTGGACGAGTACGGCGGCACTGCCGGCCTTGTGACAATCGAAGATCTGTTCGAAGAGGTGGTTGGAGAAATCGAAGAAGGCCGCGAGCGTGCACCGATTGTGCGGGATGGCGACGGACGGTTCATCGTACGCGGCACCGTGCGGCTCAAGGACGTCGGCGAGAAGCTTGGCATTCCGCTGGAGCACCCGGACGTAGAGTCTGTCAGTGGCCTCGTGCTCACGGAACTGGGTCGCCCTGCAACTGCCGGGGACGTGGTCGTCTGGAACAGCATCCGCGTGGAAGTAAGAACCGCCGCTGGGCTTGGCGTCGGAGACGCAATCGTCAGCCGCGCCGCGGTTCAGCCGAACACCGCCGCGAAGTGATCGATCACGCGTTCTTCAACGTCGGACATCTGGAGCGTGCGGCCGGTCGCCTGCTCGAGGGACGTCACCCCGTGGTCCGCGATTCCGCAGGGAACGATCAGCTGAAAGTCCGCAAGGATCGTGCTCACGTTGAACGCAAACCCATGGCTGGTAATCCAGCGTGAAATGCGCACGCCGATTGCCCCCACCTTCTCGTTTCCGATCCACGCTCCCGTCAGACCGCTGATGCGACTGGCGCTGACACCGTAGTCGGCGCAGACGCGAATCATGACTTCCTCGAGATCGCGCACGTAGCGATGCACGTCGCAGCGATCAGGCTTCAGGTCGAGGATGGGATACGCGACGATCTGACCGGGTCCGTGATAGGTGACGTCGCCGCCGCGGCCGGTCTCTGAGATCTCGACTCCCATCTCGGTGAGCTGTTCGTCGGAGACCAGGACGTTCGCCCGGCCACCATCGCCTTTGACTCCGAGCGTGATGACTCGTGGATGCTGCAGCAGAAGCAGAAGATCAGGAACGCGGCCGGCGCGGCGCTCTTCGACAAGCTCTCTCTGCAGCGTGAGCGCTTCCGCGTAGGGGACGATTCCGAGGCGCCGCACCTCGAAGGTCCGGCTGAAGCCGGACACGACCTCTGCGCGCACGTCAGACCTGGTTGACGTCGAAGTTCTCCAGCTGATTCTTGACGAACGCCATGAACTCGTCGGCGACGGCTCCGTCGATCAGCCGATGGTCGAAGCCGAGCGTCAGATACGCCATGGTCCTGATCGCGATCGCATCGTCCACGACAACAGGACGCTTTTCGATTGTGCCGACGCCGAGGATCGCCACTTGCGGCTGATTGATGATCGGCATTCCGAACTGGGCGCCAAACTGGCCAGGGTTCGTGATCGTAAACGTGCCGTCGTGCACGTCCTCGGGCTTGAGCTGCCTGGCGCGCGCGCGGTCGGCGAGGTCGGCGATACCGCGGCTCAGGCCAAGCAGGTTCTTCTCGTCCGCGTGTTTCAGCACAGGAACGATCAAGCCGGCCTCGAGCGCGACCGCGATGCCGAGATTGATGTCTTTCTTGTAGACGACGTTATCGCCGTCGATCGATGCGTTCACGATCGGATAGCGGCGCAAGGCGTCGACGATGGCCTTGGCGATAAACGACATGTAGGTCAGCTTCGTCCCCAACCGCTCGTACTCGGCCTTCTTCTGCTGCCTGATTCTCTCGATCGTCGAGAAGTTCACATGGAACACCGAGTGAACGTGCGCCGACGTGCGCCGGCTGAGCACCATGTGCTCGGCGATTTTCTTCCGCATCACCGAGAGCGGCTGGATTTCGACGCCAGGTCCGCCCCGCTGGATACCAGCGCCCGGCGAAAGCTGCCCCACCGTATCGCCGCTCTGCGGAACCTGCGCTACGACATCAGGTCTTTCGTGAGTCGGGTTCTGCTGAACATTGACGCCGGGCGAAGCGGACCCGGCAGGCGCACCCGACTCTATAAAGCCGAGGATGTCGTGCTTGGTGACACGGCCGCCGATGCCGGAGCCAGGGATGTGCGTGATGTCGACGTGGTGCTCGCGCGCGATACGCCTCACGAGCGGTGACGACTTCTGCCGTCGAACGTCGTCCTTCGTCGCTGCTGCTCCGCCGCCATTCGGTCGAGCCGCGGGCTGCGGCACCGACACGCTGGCACCGTCTGCCTGAGGTTGGGTGGACGCCGCGGCCTTCTCGACGCCTTTGCGCGGTCCGCCTTCGCCGCCAGGTGACGCCGGTTTCAGCGAGACTGGCTGTGACGCTGCGGGTGCGGTCGGCGGCGCAGCAGTGGCGGGTGGTCCGGCAGCCTCCCCTGCGGCCGCGATGTTGGCGACGACGGAATTCACCGCCACAGTGTCGCCTTCGTGTGCGGTGATCTCAGTCAGCACGCCAGCCGCGGGTGACGGTATCTCCGCGTCAACTTTGTCGGTGGAAATCTCGAACAACGGCTCATCGCGATCGACGGTGTCGCCGATCTTCTTGAGCCATCGGACGATGGTGCCTTCCGCGATCGATTCCCCCATCTGGGGCATGACGACGGGTGTCGGCATAGGTCGATTACGCGTGAATCGCAGCTCCGTGGGTTGCGTGTGCCGCTTCCCCGACGGCCTCCGAAAACGTCGGATGCGCGTGGATCGTTTTGATCAGTTCCTCAACCGTGCACTCGAGCCGCAGCGCCAATACCGCCTCGGCCACGAGCTCGGTCGATCGGGGCCCGATCATGTGCACCCCGAGCACCTCATCGTACTTCCGGTCGGCGACGATTTTCACAAACCCTTCGGTTTCGCCCGCCATCTTCGCCCGCCCCAACACGCCAAAGGGGACGGAGCCGATCCGCACGTCGTAGCCACGTCGCCTGGCCTCAGCCTCGGTCAGGCCCACACTGCCGATCTCAGGGTCGCAGTACGTGCAGCCGGGCACATGCTGGTAATTCAATGGCCGGACTTCCTGACCCGCAAGCCGCTCGGCAACCAGGATGCCTTCCATCGACGAGACATGCGCAAGCTGTGGATGAGCGTCTTGACCAAGTGTGATCACGTCGCCAACTGCGGAGATGTGTGGGATCGACGTGCGATACAGCGCGTCGACCTTGATGTAGCCGCGGTCCATCGCGATGCCGACGCTCTCCGCGTTCAGGCCGGCAGTCACGGGCCCGCGCCCGGTCGCGACCAGCAGGACATCGGCCGCAAGCTTCTGAGTCTTACGGTCGCCACTCTGCGCTTCGAGCTCCACACCCTTGGATCCGGCGGTAGCTTTCGTCACTCTGGTTCCGGTCAGGCACGTGATGCCCTGCTTCCGGAACGACTTCTCAAGTTCCGCGGACACTGCTTCGTCTTCCACCGGCACGAGGCGCGGCAGCAGCTCGATGATCGTGACGTCGCTGCCGAAGCGCCGGAAGATGGAGGCGAACTCCACGCCGACGGCACCGCTGCCCATGATCACCAGTGACTTCGGTACCTCGGGCAGGTGAATCGCCTCGTCGCTCGTGATGATGCGCGTGTGGTCGATCTCGATGCCCGGAACGCTGCGTGGTGCGGATCCAGTCGCAACGACGATCTCTTTCGCGCCGAGCGTCTGCTTTTCGCCGTCAACGACATTGACCCTGCCCCCGCCAGCGAGCTGCGCCGTCCCCTTGATCCAGGTGATCTTGTTCTTCCGGAACAGGAACTCGACGCCCTTTGTGATGCCGGTGATGATCTTGTCTTTGCGCGCGTGCACCTGCGTCATGTTGATCGCCGGCGTCGCGTCAGGGATGACGATTCCCCACTCCTTCGCGCTCTGCACCACTTTCAACGCGTGGGCATGTTCGAGGAGCGCTTTGGTCGGGATGCAGCCCCAGATCAGGCATGTGCCGCCGAGCGCTTTCTGCTTCTCGACGACGGCGACCGTCTTGCCAAGTTGTGCAGCTCGGATGGCCGCGACGTAGCCACCGGTCCCCGCGCCGATCACTACGACGTCGTAAGAATTGGACGGCACAATCGCTTAGTATAGCGGTCTCCGATGTCAGACCGGCGCAAGACGATCCTCATCGTCGACGACGATGAAGGGATGCGGGAAACGCTGACCGCCATGTTGCGGCGCGACTACCGTGTGCTCCGCGCCGCCACCGGCGAATTCGGTCTGCAGATCCTCGAAAAAGAAACTGTCGATCTGATGCTGCTTGACGTCCGCCTGCCCGGCATCAGCGGATTCGAGGTGCTGAAGATCGTTCGTGAAAACTATTCGTACATCGAGGTCATCGTCATCTCGGTCATCAAGGAGCTCGACGTCGCCATCGAGGCCATGCGCTACGGGGCGTATCACTACATCTCGAAAGATTTCGACCTCGAGAGTGTGCGTGCGCTTGTCGCCAACGCCAGCGAGCGACAGGACCTGAACCGGGACGTCGTTCGTCTGAGCGCCGAGGTTGCCGAACAGCAGAACGACCGCGAGTTCGTCGCCGGGGCAAGTCGCGCAACCCGGGAGATCCTCGAACTGGTGCAGAAGGTGGCGAAGCTCTCGGCGACCGTGCTGATCCTTGGGGAGAGCGGCACCGGAAAGGAATTGCTCGCGCGTCTCATCCACCGGGAGTCCGGGCAGCCGAATGCGCCGTTCGTCGCAGTCAACCTCGCCGCGATTCCTCGTGAGCTCGTCGAGAGCACGCTCTTCGGTCACGAGAAGGGGTCGTTCACGGGCGCGGTACGGCAACAGCTCGGCAAGTTCGAGCTCGCCAGCAACGGCACCCTGTTTCTCGACGAGGTGGGCGAGCTGCGTTACGACCTGCAGGCGAAGCTGTTGCGGGCGATTCAGGAGAGCGAGATCGAACGCGTCGGCGGCACCCATCCCATCAAGACCAACTTGCGGCTGATTGCCGCGACGAATGTCGACCTGGAGAAAGCGGTCAAGGAAGGGCGGTTCCGCGAGGATCTGTATTACCGCCTGAAGGTCATTCCTATCCGAATGCCCGCGTTGCGGGACCGGATCGAGGACCTTCCTGCGCTCGCCCAGTTCTTTCTCCGCCGCTACAACCTGAAGTTCCGGAAGAACATTCAGGGGATCGCCGACTCGACGCTGCAGATCCTCAGCTCGTACTGGTGGCCTGGGAACATCCGCGAGCTGGAGAACCTGATTGAGCGGCTGGTCGCGGTGTCGGATAAGGAATGGATTACCGACGAGGATCTTCCGTACGAGCTGCACGTAGCTCAGCTCAACCCGGCGTCGGGTCCGGTGACCGAGAACCTCCTCGATCGCGCCGTCTCGACGTTCGAGCGTAACTTCATCGTCCGGGCTCTCGAAAAGTCGGCCTGGAACGTGACCGGCACTGCCCGCTCGCTCGGAATCCCTTTGAGCACGTTGAAGTTCAAGATGGACAAGCTCGAAATCCGCGAGCTTGCTCGAAAGATCCGCGGCAACTGACAAGTCTCTGGCCGGCCGGCCAAGAACTTGGCCGGCCGCGCATCTCCTGACGTCCGCACAGGTTTCGGTGATCCGTCGGTGATCTGCCCCTCCGCAGGCTAAAGCCTTAGCCGTTGGCGGCCCGGCGCGCCGGATGCGAGGTTCTTGCCGAAGTCGTTGATTCCTTTCGCACAATCGCAAGCCCAGCTGCAGAAACCGTGCAACCGGATTTACGGGTACGTGGGTTGCTGCCCATCCTCGTGAACCGCACTTCACCGCGGTTCCGCGATTCCAGCAACAAATTCAAACGGCGGAACGGGGCGATGTGTGCCCGGAGGACGGAGTTCCATGCAGCCATCGATGTTCAACGTCCAGGTGCCCGTCAAGGACACCGGCGACGTGTTCCTGATGAACACGCTTTCCGACTCGCAGCTGCTCGTCTCCACCGAGGTATCCCGGCTGCTCGACCGGGTCGCGTGCGGGGAGACCGGTTTCGACGGCGACGAACGCGACTCCATCGAGACGCTGATCGAGAACGGCTTCCTCGTCGAGAGCCGGGAGCATGAGCGACGGACCCTTGACGAGTACTTCACCAACGTGCGTGAAGACACCGAGCAGATGAAGGTGACCCTGCTCACCACGCTGCAGTGCAACTTCGCGTGCGATTACTGCTTCCAGGGCGACCACGGCGACTACAACAAGTTCGCCGCCAAGATGAGTCTCGATACCGCGCGCCAGGTCGCGCTGTGGATCGAGCGGCGGCTCGACGAGGTCAAGCCGGAGAAGTTCCACCTTACGCTGTTTGGCGGCGAGCCGTTGCTGAATCTGCCGGTCGGGTACTACCTGGCCGAACGCGTCCACGCGCTCTGCGCGGAGCGTGACATCCCGAATTCGCTGTCGATCATCACCAACGGGCTGCTGCTGACGCGAGAAGTCGTCGATCGGCTTCTTCCGTACGGCCTGTACGGCGTGAAGATCACGCTGGATGGCGATCGCGATACGCACAACCGGATGCGTCCGCTCCGGGGGCGCCAGGGCACATTCGATCGCATCATTGAGAACGTCCGCCGCGTCGCGGACAAGGTCCCGATCACGATCGGCGGCAACTTCGACGAGGGCAGCTGGGAAAGCTATCCGGCGCTCCTGCAGTTCCTGAAAGAGCAGGAGTTCGCCGACCGGATCGTCAAGATCAACTTCAAACCGATCATCAAGTCGCCGGAGCCGGAGACGCCGAAAGGCGTCATTCCGCTCACTGTCGTCGGTGCGAACAGCAAGCCGCTGGCTGGAACGTGCATGACGTCGGCAGGCGCCGGGGCTGGCCGAGCCTCGTCCGGCCCCTGCGATTCGTGCCATTTCGTCGACGAGAAGATGTCGTTCCTCCGCGAAGAGACACGCAAGGCCGGCTTCTACACCCTCGACGGCGTGCATATGGGTCCCTGCGAAATTCATCGGCGCCACGCGTACACGATCGGGCCGGACGGTTCGCTGTACGCATGCCCGGGATTCACCGGTGACGGTGTGCAGTCCACCGGTCACATCGAGCGCGCCGACGAAGAATGGCAGCGCGCGGCGGCTGAGCGCTTCGAGCGCCTCAGTCCTCACAAAGACGAATGCGGCGACTGCTCCTTCATCCCCGTGTGTGGAGGAGGATGTTCGATGGCGGCACACACGGAGCTTGGCGATATGCACCAGCCGTCGTGTCACAAGGGCGCGATGGAAGCGGCTGTTGTCAGCCTGGCGCAGCGGACCGCTGCGTCATTCCTCACCACCGGCCTCCCGGCCGATTAACCGGAGTAGACTCATGAAGATTCAGGTTGTAAAGAAGGCCTCGGCAACCCGTAAACCCCAGAACTTCTGCCCTTGGGCCATCGACGACAGCACACCCCGCACGGACAGCAAGTAAGGTCGACCTCGGGTCGTGGATCCGAGGAGTGGAGAATCGTGAAACGCCGCCGGATCGCTGCGTCGATCTCGTGCGGCGTTTCGTTTCTCCTGCTGACATGTGGCGACGCTCCGACCCCACCTCCATCGCCTTCGGACACGAATATCGTCGTTGGCATTCCCGAAGCCAAGACGGACCTTGAAAACGGATTAGACCAGTTCCTGCGGCTCTTGACCTTTGAGAGCCTGACAAATAACGGCGCCGACGGACGACCTGTCCCGCGT
This sequence comes from Vicinamibacterales bacterium, assembly GCA_035647075.1. Lineage (GTDB taxonomy): Bacteria > Acidobacteriota > Vicinamibacteria > Vicinamibacterales > UBA2999 > Gp6-AA40. The sequence continues at coordinate 48,638 of DASROF010000201.1, forward strand.
TTAGCTGAACGGTGGGAGTGGGAGAACGAAGACACTCGACTCCGACTCTTTCTTCGGCCGAACGTGATCCTCCACGACGGCCGCCCCTTCAAGGGTGACACAGCTGTCGCCGTGGTCCGATCCGCCATCACAAACCGCACGAACGTGACGAACTTTCCGGCACTCGCTGACGTCGCTACCGTCTCTGCAGAAGGTGATGAGCTGGTCTTCGATCTCTCGCACCCGTCGGCTACGCTTCCGGAGGCGCTGACCGTGCCATTGGACAAAGCGGAGAGTCCGGTCGGAACAGGCCCGTATCGGGTCATTGAACAGACAGACACCACCGCCACCTTGGAGGCCTTTGACCGGTATTACCAGGGGAAGCCGACAATTAACCGCGTCGGTGTCAGAATCTTTAATACGCTTCGCTCTGCTTCAGCGAGCTTGCTCCGCGGTGAACTGGACGTCGTCTACGACGTTCCTGCGGACGGCGTCGAGTTCGTCCGAAACGATGACATCGATGTCATATCAGTGCCACGGTGGTACCAGCACGTGCTGACGCTCAATGTCAGCGACGGTCGATTCAAATCGCCTCTTGTTCGGAGGGCGTTTAATCTCGCCGTGGATCGCGCCGCAATCGTGAAAAAGGTACTGCGCGGGGCTGGAGAACCATCAGGCGGACCGATTTATCCACGATATTGGGCGTTCGATCCGGACGTTCCGAACTATGCATTCGATCCCATTACCGCGGCCGCCCTGCTCGACTCGGCGGGCTATCGCATGCCGAAGTTAGCCCGCGATGGCGGAGCGCCCGCGCGTCTTCGCTTTACGTGTCTGTTGCCGAAAGACTTTACGGTGTGGGAGCGCGTTGCGCTGGAAGTGCAGAAGGACCTGTTCAACATCGGCATCGACATGCAGTTTAAGGTCGTCCCGATGGAGGAGTTTGGGACACTCGTGTCGGAGAAGAAGTTTGAAGCCGCATTCATCGATATTATTAGCGGTCCGACTCCGACCCGCACGTACATGTGGTGGCGCTCGGCTAAAGCATTCAAGGGACGCAACGTCTTTGGATACGAGAATCAGGACGCGGAACGTGAGTTCGGCATCCTGTTGCGTTCGACCAATGACGCCGCGATTCGATCGTCCACGTCGAGGCTGCAGCGCATTTTCCACGACGATCCGCCGGCGTTGTTCGTCGCCTGGGACGCGCGCGCCCGCGCCATCAATCGGCGGTTCGTCGTTCCCGGCGACTCGCGTGACCCGATGTGGACGCTGTGGAAATGGACGATCGCCTCGCCACGCAGGATCGCTCTGGACAAATGAGACGAATCTCCACTCGCTTCGCACTGATGATGGCGGCAGCGGCAGTCGTCCCCCTGCTTGCCTATGGCGCCGTGTCAATCATCTCTGTCGGTGAGGGGGCGGAGCAGGCTGTCATCCAGGGCAATCAGAACGTTGCGACGCGAGCCGGCGGACAGATCGAACGGTACGTGCTCGACAGTATTCGAATCCTGAATGCGGTCGCGCAGGACCTGCGGCGGACGGACCTCAAGCCGTGGCAGCAGGAAAGAATCCTCTTGAACTTTGCGAGTCAGTTCGGCGAATACAAAAAACTGATCCTGCTCGACGAGAATGGAAAGACCATAGCGTCAAGCGGCGCCGAAGCCTCGGATATTCAATTGCCGGGCGCCGACAGCGTGACGTTGGAGAATGCCCTCATCTCACGATTCACGATCGACGATGACCTGTTGCCGGCGGCTGTCGTTGCCATTCAGCTCCCTCAAGGCAGTAAGGGGGGTTGGCTTGTCGGGCAGCTCCGGCTCGAAGAGCTCTGGCGTACCGTCAACAGCATTCATGTAGGCGAGACCGGATACGCGCTCGTGATTACCGACGAAGGTTATCCACTGGCGCACGGGAATGCCCAGTTGCGGCCAATGATCGCCCGGCGCGAAAAGCAGGATAACCATCCGGTCTTCGCCGCGCTGCATGCGGCCGGACGTGATGGCAAGAAACCGGTCTCAGCGCAATATGCATCAGGCGGAAAAGACCTCCTTGGCGTCGGCGTGAAGCTGGCGAGCCTGAATTGGGTACTCATCATCGAACAGCCGACCAACGAGGCCTTTGCCATCTCGACGCGCCTGCGGCAGCAGCTCATTGTTTCCATCACTGTGGCGCTCTTCGCGATGCTGCTGGTTGGCTCGCTTTGGGGCCGGCGCTTCATCGAGCCAATCCTGCGGCTCACCCGTGGAACCCGTGCGCTCGCCGCGGGTCAGCTCGATACGCGAGTGACCATTACCTCGAGCGACGAGCTCGGGCAGCTCGGGACGGCGTTCAACACGATGGCCGATCGGCTCGTCGAGCTGCAGGAGGACGTCCGCAAGAAGGAGCGCCACGCGATGTTCGGCCGCATCGCCATCGGCCTGGTGCACGAC
>DASROF010000202.1:0-2161 GCA_035647075.1 Vicinamibacterales bacterium
CGACGGTCTGCGCCGGATCGGCCGGGTTGGGCAGCAGGACGCGCACGCGATTGATGATGCCGCGCACCGCCGTGGGCTGGTTGTTGGCGTTCACCGTGATCGCCGAGTCGGGGAGTGCATCGATGAGACCGGCGCCGAACAGCGGCGTCGTCAGACGACCGACGTTGCGCACGGTCGCCTCGCTCGGCTCGACCTCGAGCGGAGCGTTGCAGGCCTGGCCGTTGAGCCCGGTGAAGCGGCCCACGGTGAACAGCTGGCGGAGCGAGCCGCCCCTGTTCGCGAGGTCATCGAACACGCCGTTCACGAAGCGGCCGTACCGGCGCTCGATCTGGACGCCGGCGCCACCGATCGCGCCCTGGGTATGACAGTTTCCGCAGGCCTTCTCGTTGAAGACCGGACCGACGCCGTCCTCGATCTCTTCCACGGTCACGAACGCGGCCTTCGCCTCGGCAAACGCCGCTGCGTCGGTCCCGGGCAGGGCATCGCCGGCCGCGGTGATCGCTTGCTCGGTGGTGGCAGTCCACTCCACGAGCTCGTCATCTTCGCTGGGAAGATCTGCGCATCCTACGCCGAGACTCGCAGATATGATGACACCGCTGCACACCGCCAATGTTCGGGCGTGATGACGTGTTCCGCTACTGATGACACTGTTCATCTTGGGCTCCTCTTTCATGCTGTCCTTGCTAGCTATCGTGATTCTGAGGTGAAGTTGCATAGTTGCTTCGGTCGCTGGCGTTGCTGTCGGTTCCCTCCGCGCGAATTGCGACGCACGACGCAGCCGTGCGCCCGGACCTGTCCACGTCGCAACCCAGCCTCGGAATCCACTCCCGGGACGGCACTACGTCGTGAACGCTGATGTAGCCATGTCGAAGAACGACGCTTGCGGTGAACTCCGGCTGGCTGAGCGACACCCTATGGAGTGCACGATCTAAAGTCAATCTTAATAGCCGCGCTCTCGTGTTTCACGCAGCGCTGCGAATGAACGCGGACCACAAACCGACAAAACCTACCGGTTGGCCGCCATCACTCGAGTGGTAATTGCCGCGTTCAATTTCGAAGTGCGGCCCACGATCGACATTGATAATGACCAAAATAGACTTCACGGAGAGCGGAGCGCATCAGTGTGCGATGCACTGTCATGACGCGACGCGCGCGCCTCCCCGAGCAGCGTCACCGTATTCTGCAATGCAGAATCACCCCATTTCCCAGCTCACTGAATGCGAATTCATCAGAAATCCATTACGGGCAGTCGCTCGTTCATGGTTGTGATCTCAAAAATCCGCGAGGCGCTGACATTTCTGCGATTTCGAACACGTTTTCGCCCGGCGCCGACCGCATGGCCTGACCCCGCGCGCTGCGGACCTGACGCGCGTTCTTCGCGCAGGCTTCGACGTGCGTGATCCGGCGTGTTTCTCCCACTGCTGGACCGGTATCCTACCGGGGGCATGGCAGAAAATATCTCCTGCTGCTCGGAGGAGTTAGCCGGGGATCGACCGTGCGTCGCGAGCGCGTGCAGCTGCTTCACCCACCGCGATGCCTCGCTCCTGCTCGACGGAGAATGAGGATTTTTGCCCCGCCGTTGCGACGCAGATCGCCGCCGCGCCCCTCGCCGGGAGGTCGATGGTTTTTCGTCGCCAGGGCGCGTCGCCGGCGTGCGAGCACCCCCGAAGCGCAAGCGGCACTCGGCGCTATCCACACGACAACGCACTACCGCGGTCGAACACATTCGCAGTGGTCGCGCAGTCGCTCCATCCGATACGCGGGGTGAACCAGTGGCTCTCGCCGAGATGAGGAAGCGCTACACTGCACTATCAACCTTTGCCCCGGATCGCCGATGTCGCGCCCTCGAGCCGTGCTACTAGCTGCGAATGAAAGGCATCCTCGCCGACCTGGTATCGCTGCTGCGCCTCGAACGTCTTGATCGCGATCTGTTCCGGGGTCGCAGTCAGGATCTCGGCTGGGGCGCAATCTTCGGCGGGCAGGTGGTCGGGCAAGCGCTGTCCGCGGCGGCACAGACGGTCGGCAGCGGGCGCATCGTGCACTCGCTGCACGGGTACTTCATGCGCGCCGGCGATGTGCGCGGGTCGATCGTGTACCAGATCGATCGGCTGCGCGACGGCAAGAGCTTCACGACCCGCCGCGTGGTGGCGGTGCAGGAGGG
>DASROF010000203.1:0-35055 GCA_035647075.1 Vicinamibacterales bacterium
ATCGTGGCTGGACGATCGTCATTTACCGCGACCCGCGGTTAAATCGCGTGTCCTAAACCTCGGGCGGTTTGCCGGTGGAGACGCCGTGCACACTTGCGGCCCGATCCGGTTTTTAGGTACCGCTCAAACGCGAGCGCCGGAAGCCGCGTTCCCAATCCGTCGATGGCGTAAACTCGAATAGCCTTCGCTGGAAGGGGCGCTCGATGGACGGCCGACATCGGAGAGCCCATTCATTGAGATGAGAGGATGGCGCCCATGGCACGACCAAGGTTGTCGACGCGTCGCGTCGCCATCTATATCGCCAACGCTGATTCAGGTCTTGCAGCGAACCAGCGGGCCGCAATGCAACGATACGCCGAGAACATGGACTGGACAGTGACCGTCGTCGAGGACGACAGCCAACGCCTCCTTAGCGGTGCCGCTACATCCGCGTTTGACCTGACCTTGTGCTGGCGGACCGGCGAGCTCCGAGACGCGGAGTTGCTGGTCGAACGGCTCTCCGCTCACGGCGTCGAACTTCTAGCCGTGGCACAGAGCTGCGCTGCGTTGCCGGAGTGAGGTAGTGGTTTGTCAAAGGCCGAATTACCCACGTCATCATTTGCCGAACGCAGGACGACATCATTTGCGATCTTGGGCGTCCGGTTCTTGAGCCTGGAAACCCTTTCTTCTTCTGAGCATGTGCCGGGCAGGCGTTCTATCCAGATCAGAACCATCAGTGGGAGAAGCCAGCTAGCGTGACGCAGAAGGCAGGAAGCGATGAAGTCCCTTCGGTGCTCGTTCTGCAATAGGGATCAGAACGAGGTCCGCGCGCTGATCGCTGGGCCAACGGGCTTTATCTGCGACGAGTGCGTCGAAGTCTGCCAGGAAATCGTTCTGGCAAGCACGACCAGCCATCAGCGTCGGACGAGTGCGTCCACAATTGCCTGGCTGCAGTGGGGACGACTGATGACCAAATGCCGCGCGTGCGCGCGTATATGGCCCTCCGAGGAACCCTCAACCAATCAGCCTTAAGAAGAAACGCTATGTGGTCACACGTTATCGGTGTGCCAAATGGCCTGTCGAGCAGTGATGAAGCGTAACGGCGAAAAGGAGATGCACGCCTACGTTGCGGCGGTGCGAAAACAGAGTGCGAAACAGACCGGCGTTGTCTGCCCAACGTGTCGCCAGCGGGCCGCGATGATCGATGACAACAACCCGCTGATGTTCAGGTGTCCCGCGTGCGGGAATATGTGGAGGGCGGAGGAGCCGAAGAAGCGCTAGCGCCCTCTGGCGTCCCCGCTTACCCGCGCTAACGTGTTGACTGATGGCAAGATGGTGAGCCGCCTCGGAATCGAACCGAGAACCCGCAGATTAAGAGTCTGCTGCTCTGCCAATTGAGCTAGCGGCCCACTCGTAGTGCGATTCCCTCGCCTCAGGCACCGTCGCGCCTCGCCGGGAATCGACGAACCGTCATTGTAAGTGGCGCGTTGCACACGGCGCAAGGCAGCGCTTGCGAACCTGCGCTTCGAGCGTGGAGTTTGATCCGGAACTAGCGCTCTTTAGGCAGCAGGATGACGATGGCCGCCCGAATCTTCCATGTCGGTCCGTTGTCTGGATGCGCGGGATAGCCGCCCGCGCCGAGTTGATAGCTGGCCGGAAAGTGTCCGAACGTCGACAACTTCGCGACGATGAAGTTGATCGGAACGGTCCACGTATCTGACTCGGCTTCCCAGTTGGCGGTTGATTCGGACTGGATGGTCACCGTCAGGGTTTTCGTCGCCTGATACGAGCAGAACGGCTGGAGAAACATCTGGTTGACGTCTTCGCGCCGCTCATCGCCGGCCACCGACGCCACCTGGTTCCACAGCGCCCCGAACGTCCACGGTCCCTGTTGTTTCAATGCCACGGCCGTCGGACCGATGCTCCAGTGCCCGCTTCCGATCGTCGGCTGATAACTGGCCGGAAGAACGAATGCCGGTCCAACGCCCCACGTGAACCCGCCTTTCGATTTCGGTGAGAAGAAGAAAGAAGCGGTAATGTCTCCGACACCCGACGCTGATTCGCCATCGACAACCAACGGCGGCTGACCGACGAACGGGAGGATGACCCGGGCGATCATGTTCCAGCGCTTGTTCAGCTCGAAGGGCATGACCGGCTGAATATTCAGAATGAATTGACTGAGCTCCAGCGGGCCAACCTCCTGATCCCAGTTGAACTGCAACGGCACGCTCACGAGATCGGAAATCGGATTCGAAAGCTTCTTGGCGAGCTGAGCGCTTTTGTCCTCCGCCGGCGCCTGCTGGGCATCCGCGACCGTTGATGCCAGAGCCACCAGGCAGGTTGCCAGCAGCATCGACACAAGCAGCCGTCTCATTTACGTGCTCCTCTTCCAGGTATTCGGGTACTCGGCCGACGGGCTGAACGCGCAGATCGAGCGCGTGCCAACGCGTCGCGCCTGTCAGCGTCAGGGCCTTGCCGGCTCAGGGCTTTGATGGCTTAGCGGTTGCCGGCTTTGCGGTTGTCGGCTTAGCGGTTGGGGGCGCTGGTTTGGGATTACGCCATGTCCACGCCGGGCCGAAGACGAGGGTGTTGCCTTGCGTGTGAGAGGAGGATTGATATTCGTGCTCGTACTTGAGGAACAGGCTGAAGTTCTTCTCCGGGAGAACGTAGTTGATCTGACCACCGACGGCATGCACCGAGTAATGCGGCAGGAGACTCGCGGGCGCGGTCAAGCCCGTGTTCGCAACCGGAATCGTTCCGCCGTTGTCAGCGACTTGCCATTGGTCGTAGCCGATGAGACCAACTTGTAGAAGCCGGCTCTTGTCCTTTTTCAGCGGCAGCGTTTGCCCAAGGCCCCATTCGTCGGTGAACGCCTGCCCCGGCGTCTTGGACGTGCCGTTCGTCCCATCCCTGCTACCGTGTACTTCCCAGTCCGTGAACACGCTCGCGGCGGTGCCTTTGTTCTTCGTGATGTAGAAGGTCACTGCCGCCAGAACGTGGTTGCCGAAATATCCGGTCCCGACGTTGTCTGTCGCCCCAGGGGAATACCGTCCCGTGGGAACCATGAACGCATCTCCCACGAGGATGTCGGCTCGCTTCAGATGCCACCCCAGCGTGAGTGGTTGAACCCAGAGGTCCGCGAGCCCGTCTCCGCCCGCAGTGGCGCTCAGATCGGGAAATTGAGGATTCGAAATATCGGCAACCAGCGAGCCCGAGGCGAACGTCGGAAACATGACCATGAATCCGAGATTTCCTCCCAGGACTTTCCTGTTCAGCACGTAGTAGAAGGCGTTTTCGACGGCCCAGACGTCGTAGGACCCAGTGACGGGAACGGCGTTGCCGTTCGGACCGTTGAACGTACTCGCGTCGTAATTAATATCCAAATTCACAAACGTGAATCCTGGTGACGGCAGGATTCCCGCATTGAGCCCCATCTGGCCGGGCATCCACTGCGGTTTCTGTTGCGCCAACGCGGGCGTGCCACCGCCGACCAGGATGCACGCAAGGATGATTAGGCCAAATGCACGTCGACTTCTCATTCACGTCCTCTCAATCGCGAAAGACGACCCTCGGAACCGCCGCGCCTTTCGCAATCGCTCTGCCACGCTTTTGGAACGAGCGGTACGAGCCTTGACGGCGTTGGTTTTCGCCAGAAGCGTGCGGTGTTCGATCCGTATTCGCCGGTTCTACGCTCAACATTCACGCCGCGCCGTTGCCATCCGATCACGATGATTCGTCGGATCGTGACCGCCCGTTGTGAGTTGCGGACTGAGCCACCCCCGTTCACGGCACGGCGGCTGTAGACTGGGAAGAAGTCCACCTGAAGGCGGACACGACATTCCCCTTGCAGATTCTGGTAGCCGAAGACGACCGCGATATCGCCGGCCTGATCGCGCATTACATGCAGAAGTCGGGCTGGCAGCCGCACATCGCCACCTCGGGTGACGAGGCGCTCGCGCACGCCCGCAAACAGCCGGTGGACGTGGCGATTCTCGACGTGATGCTGCCCGGCATCAGCGGTCTCGAGGTGTGCAGACTGCTGCGCGCCGATCGCGCCACGGCCACGCTGCCGATCATCATGGTGACGGCCCGTGCCGAAGAGACGGACCGCATCATGGGACTCGAAATCGGCGCGGACGACTACATCTCCAAGCCGTTCAGTCCGAACGAACTTGTCGCGCGCGTGCGCGCGCTGGTGCGACGGATGCGCCGAACGGAGCCGGAAGAGACGCGGCTGTCGCTCGCCACACTGACGGTGGACCTGTCTACGCACTCGGTCACCGAAGCCGGCAAGGACGTGAAGCTGACCGCCAAGGAGTTCATGCTCCTGCGATATTTCCTCCAGCATCGCGAACGCGTCCTCTCTCGCGATCTGCTGCTCGGCGACGTCTGGGGCTACCGCTACACGGGCGGCACGCGCACGGTGGATGTCCACGTGCGGCGCCTGCGCGAGAAGCTGCCGATGCTGGTCGACCGTCTCGTCACGGTGAAGCAGTTCGGCTACAAGCTGGTAGGCGAGCCGGCTGAATCGGAGTCCTGACAGCAATCCCGGCCGTGCACATCAGCTTTCGCACGAAGCTCTTCGTGGCCTCGATTGCCGCCGCCGGAGTGTCGCTGGCGGTCGTTGCCCTCCTGCTCTCCTGGCAGGTTCGCGAGCGTCAGCGTGACGCAATTGCGCAGCGTCTGACGGACGAAGCGCGCCTCATCGCAGACCTGATCTCCGCCGCACCGTCGCTTGAAGGCGACGCGCTCGATCGCGAAGCCGACCGGCTCGGGCAGTACAGCGCCAGCCGTGTCACCTTGATCGCCGAAGACGGTCACGTCGTTGGCGACTCGACGCAGACGCCGGCGCAACTGACCACGCTCGAGAATCACGCCATGCGTCCGGAAGTGGTGGCTGCACGCGAGACCGGACTCGGAGTCAGTCAGCGCTTCAGCACCACGATCAGTACGGACATGCTGTATGTCGCCGTGCGCGCCACGCACCCGACGGTGCGCTTCGTGCGCGTGGCGCTTCCGCTCACGGACATCCGCTCGCAGCTCGCGGTGATTCGCAACCTGACGCTGGTGGCCCTGGCCGTGGCGGTGCCGGTGGCGCTCGGCATCGCCTGGCTGCTGTCCGCGCGCCTCGGCCAGCGGGTGCAGGAAATAGCGGCGGTGGCGCAACGCCAGGCTGGCGACCGACCGGTCGAAGGGGCGTCGGACTACGGCAACGACGAGCTCGCCACGGTCGCGCGCGTGCTCGATTCGACGATCCAGGAACTGTCAGGCCGCATTCGTGAGCTCTCTCGCGACCGCGCGCGCAGCGACGCCATCCTGACCGGCATGGTTGAAGGCGTGCTCGTGGTCAGCAGCGATGGACGGCTGCAGCTCGTCAACCGCGCGGCGCAGGAGATGCTCCGCGTCGACCAGACGGCCATCGGACGCCATTACCTCGAAGTGATCCGGCATCCGGACATCTCGGCACAACTCACGACGGCACTGGGCGGCCAGGACGGCGATGCCCGGGAACTGGGGCTCACGCGCGATCCGGGGCGAACGTTTGTCGCACGGGCGGCGCCGGTCGCGGCCACAGGCGGTGGCGGCGCCGTGCTGGTGCTCCACGACGTCACCGATCTGCGCCGCACGGATCAGATCCGCCGCGATTTCGTGGCCAATGTGTCGCACGAGCTGCGGACGCCGCTGACGGCCATCCGCGGCTATCTCGAGGCGCTGCAGGACGAGCAGGGCGACACGGAGAACGCTGCCCGCTTCATCGACATCATCTGGCGCCAGACGACGAAGATGGAGCGACTCGTGTCCGACTTGCTGCGGCTCGCACGACTGGATGCGCGGCAGGAAGTACTCGAACGCGCCAACTGTGACGTCCGCCAGATCTTTCAGGCGATTATCACCGACCTGGCACCGGCGATCGAAGCGAAGCGGCAACACATGGCCATCGACGTGACTGAAGAGGCGAGCCGCGTGTCGGCCGATCCAGCCAAGCTGCACGACGTGCTGCGGAACCTCGTTGAAAACGCCGTGAACTATTCGCCAGACGAAGCGGTGATCACGCTCCAGGCGAGGCGGAGCGACGGCTCGTGCGCGCTGACGGTGACCGACTCCGGCCCCGGCTTGCCTCCCGGCGATCTCACACGCGTGTTCGAGCGGTTCTATCGGGTGGATAAATCACGATCGCGTCCGGGCACGGGCCTCGGGCTCGCGATCGTGAAGCATCTCGTGGAACTGCACGGAGGAACGGTCGTCGCGGCCAATCGGCCGGAAGGTGGCGCCGCGTTTACCGTGACATTGCCGGCAGGGACCGGCTAAAGCCGGACACTACGCGGCCGCGACTGCTCCCGCGTTTGACCAGTCGAACTCATAGAAGATCCAGTTCGTCTTGTCGAACTCGAGCGAGACGGCGCCGGCCTTGGCCTTGAACGTGCCCTGGCCACATTCACCCTTCTTCCAGATGAAACCGTCGGGCAGATCCAGGTTCGCCGCGTGCTCTTCGCCGGTTACGGGATTGATGAAGGCCTGACCGCGGCCCTCGCCGATGCCTTCCATCGTGAAGGTGCTGCGGCGCCCTTCGCCGGTGATCGTGATCTTCGCCTTCTCGAGGCCGACGACCTCGAAGGTGGGGCCGAGCAGTTCCCAGGGGAGTCCACCGAGCTTGCCGGTGAAGATCTGCGCGAGCTGCTCGATCTGTGCGTCCGTGGTCGCGGGATCGACGACGAATACGGCCTTGCCGTTCCCCTCATGAATCGCTTTCGGCCACTCGACCAGGGCCGCGCACTTCACGCCGGCGAGATCGACGCCGCCGGACTTCCCTTCGGTTATGTGGCAGCCGACGAGCGCGCGGCAGCTTCCGTCCTTCGAATTGGGCACGCCGGCGAAGTTGCATCCGCAGCCGAACGCGCAGTTGCAGAACTCATAGCCCTTCCCACGCATGTACCACTGAGTCGCCGCCATTCTCTCCTCCCGTCGCCCTGTCGCCGATTATAGCGTTGAGGCAGCCCGGAGCCGATTCAACGCGGCCAAGCCGGGCGACGTGTCAGTGCGCTGCAGGTACACACGTCGCGCTCGTCGAGAAGACGGACGTCCACGAGCGCCAGCAGCGATTCGCAGACACGTTGTCCAGTAACGCCTCATCGGCGTTCCGGGCCGCGCAGAGGATCAGTGCGTCTCTGGCAGATCCGCTTGACCGAGCACGAACGTATCGGGCTCGATCTCCATCGGTTCTGGAGGAGGAGCGCTCGGCGTCTGCCGTGGGCGCTTGGGGGTCTTTCGTGCCGTTTTGGACGCAACGTGTCTCCACGATCCTCTTCGCGCTGAAGCGCTCGTGCGAACGGCGTCGGCTTTCCGCGGCGTGGCCTTCGCGGTCGTTCTCGCGTTCTTACTGCTCGTACCCTTACTGCCTGCGTTCTTCGTGGCGGCCGCGGTCGCGGGAGCGGCTTTCTTGTCGTCGACCTTCTGGCGCTTCTCTCCGGCTCGGGCCTTCTTCGCGCGCGCCGCCGTCTTCTTGAACGCCTTGTGCGCCGCCTTGGCCGCCTTCCACGCTTTGCGTGCCGTCTTGCTGGCCTGCTTCGATTCCTTCTTCGCCCTCTTCAGTGCCTGCTTGGCGGTCTTCGCGCGTTGCTCAGCCTCGACTGCCGCACGTTCTGTCGAAAGCACATCGTGCTTCGACACCACGGCCCGGGCTTCGTCTTTGCGCACCTTTGAATTCGCGTCAGCCATCGCTCATCCCTCGTCATTCACATCACGAATGATGAAAGACCTGAGCATAGTCCAGCCGCGACTCGCGTGACCGAGTTGCGCGCGTAACGTCTGTGTAACGCTGAGCTGGAACAAAGAACCCCACTCCCAACCCCCAAATACGGAGCGGGGTCGGAAGTTGGGTGTCGGAGGTTGGGAGCGTCTAGAAGCTCACTCGCAGCGCAAATTGCGCCTGACGAGGGGTACCGAGGCCAACGGTCTTCCCGACGGTGCCGGTCAGCTTACCGAACTGGCCCGCTGCCGCGGTAGTGTAGGCCTGACCTGGCTGCAGCGTGTTTGCCTCGGTGGTGCTGCTCGCCGGAATCACCGACGGCAGCGACCCAACCGGATTCGCGTAGTTCACGGTATTGAACAGGTTGAAGACTTCGGCGCGGAGCTCGATGTTGCTGGCGCCTGCCATCCGAAGACGCTTCGCGATCACCAGGTCGACCTGCTTCGTGCCCGGCCCATGGATCGAGTTGCGCTCCAGATTGCCGAACGTGCCCGGCAACGGAATCGAGAAGGCCGCCGGGTTCAGGAAGAGCAATCCCTCTTCGTGAATGAAGGGGTCGACGCCCGGCACCAGATCCGGACGGCGGACGTTGCGCGTGGAACCGCCGCGGGGCGTATTGACGACGGCGACTCGACCCACCGCCGCGTTGGCGAAGTAGTTGCCGGTCGCCGTGTCGAGATAGAGGATGTCGGGCCTGGTGATCAGGACAGGTACGGGCAGTCCGCTGCGCGCGTTGAAGATCCCGCCGACTTCCCACCCGCCGAGCAGGGCGCCCTTGCCGGGAATCATGTAGAGGACGCTCCAGTTGAACGTGTGGCGAACGTCGAAGTTGTTGTAGCCGTTGTCGTACTCGAAGTCGGCCTTGGTCCGGGCGTTGTTGGCCGCCGTCGACGCCTCGTTCGATCCTGCCGTGTTGCCCTTGCTGCGCCCCAGCGTGTACGTGAGGTTTGTTGACAGTCCCCTGGACGCGCGTTTGCTGATCGAGAGTTGCATCGCGTTGTAATTGTCGTGCCCGCCGCTCGTTTTGTAATCCACCTCCGCGAACGGATTCTCGACCTTGGAGATGGTCGATCCCGTCGGGCAGTCGGCGCCCGTCAGCACCTCGCCGTCGGAGCACGTCACCAGTGAGAACTGTTTGATGATGAACGCGCCACTCGCCGGGTTGGTATTCGTGACCGCAGTGACGATGTTATTGGCCACGCTGCGCAGGAAGAGGTTCCGTCCCTGGCTGCCGACATACGCCACGGTGGCTGACATGCCGAACCCAAGCTCGCGCTGGACTGACGCCGTGTACTGGTAGACGCGCTCGGGAACCGCGTACTCGTTGGCATAGGCGCGCGGCTGATAGGCGCGATTGTTCGGGTTGCTGGTGAAGTTTGCTGTCAGCACCGCTGGATCCACAGGAAATGCGGTGTTGCTCAGCGTCGTGCTGATGCGGTCGCTCTCGACCGGCTGGATCTGATCCTCCGTCTGCCCCGGACCAACGAACATGCCAAATCCCGTCTTGAACGCGGTCTTGCCAGGCGCATAGGCGAACGACACGCGAGGCAGGAAGTTGTTCTTCTTCGTGTGATAAGGCGTCGTGGTGTTGGGATCGATCTGTCCGGTGTCGATGTTGAACTTGACCTGTAGATTGTCCTCTTCCGTCAGCGGCGTGTAGTACTCGTAGCGGAGGCCGACGTTCAGCGTGACGTTCGGATTCAGATGCCACTCGTCCTGGGCGTACAGGATGGAGTACTCCTGCGTGACGTGGCGCTGGCCGGTCGCGCCGCCGTTGAACGGGCTTGGCGCGCTGACGTCCCCGAGATACTGCACGGTGGCCGCCTGATTCGCCAGGAAAGCGGTCAGATTGGAAAAGGAATAGGTGGTGCCGCCGATGCGATCCGTAGCCATCCGAATCATCCGGAATTCACCGCCGGTCTTAAAGAAGTGGTTCGAGCGCGCGATGGTGAGCGAATCGATGAACGACATCGTGTACGGGTCGTACGGGTTCTCGTGCCCATTGCTCGCGCTGTTGGCGCGGACAAGACCGCCAGGTACCACCAGGCCGGAAGAAGCGCCCTGGCCGGCGATGCCCGTGTTGGCCACGGAGCCGTTCGTGTTGATCACGATCTTGCTGAAATCGATGCCGTTTACTGTGGGCGCAAGGCCGACAATATTGGTCGGCGCCGCGTTATAGCCGAACTTGAATTCGTTCGTCGCGCGGTTCGACAGAATACCCATCAGGCTGAAGACCGCGTTCGAGGGGTTGGCGGTGACTCTGACTGTCCGTCCGCTGACACCTTCCGGCGTCTCGTTGGTACCCTGGTCGTGGAAGACGCGGCCGTAGGCTGACCAGTTGTTGTTCACCTTGACGTCGATTCGTCCGCTATAGGCCGTCTCACGAACCGTGGCGAGGCTCTGCAGCTGCGCGACATTCAAGTCGGGATTGCCCGACGTTGTGATGATCGCGCTCGGTGAGACGAACCCGGGACGCAGCGCCGCAATCGCGGGCACAGCGCGGGCCCATGCCGCATCACTCGGCACCGCCTCGATCGCGTTGAACCCGGCGTCGAGCCGATACCCTTCCACGCTGCCGAAGAAGAAGACGCGGTTCTTTAGAGCCGGGCCACCAACCGAGCCGCCGAACTGATGCTGCGAGAGCTTCGACTTCGGCACTCCTCCGAGCTTGTCGAAGTAGTTGGCCTCGTCGAACCGGTCGCTGCGCTCGTAGTCGAACACCGAGCCGTGGAAGCTGTTGCCGCCTGATTTGGTGACGACGTTGACCTGGCCACCGGTGCCCGTACCGTACTCAGCCGGATAATTGCTCGACTCGACGCGAAACTCCTGCACGTTCTCGAGGCTCGCCTGCAGCTTGAACGGCGTCGCAATCTCCCCATTCAGGTTGCCGGGTGCGGCGTCGATAATCGCCGACCCCTCCACGCCATCGTACCGAATGGCGTTCTGCTCCACCGCTCGCCCGCTGAAGCGCACGTCCTGCCACGTGCCGGTGCCGGAATTCACCGCACCAGGCGCCTGTAGCATCAACTGCGACATCTGACGCCCGTTCACCGGCAGAGTGGCCACATCACGCTCGCCGACGTTGACGCCGAGACGCGCCGAGCTCAAATCGACGCTCGAGGCCTGAGCTTCAACGGTGATCGACTCGTTGACCCCCGGCGCCTTGAGGCTGAGGTCAAGTGGAAATTCCTGCGCAGCGGCCAGCGGCAGACCGGTGTATTCGAGTGGCGCGAACTGACCAAACGTCACGCGAATCGTGTAAACGGACGGCCGGAGGCTCGTGGCGACGTAACGTCCTTGTGCGTTCGACGTCACAGTGCGCTCTTCGCCCGTGCGCTCGTTCTTCACGACGACACTGGCGTTCGGCACGGCGGCGCCGCTCGGGTCCAGTACCGTTCCTGTAAATCGTGCGTCTCCCTGGGCGAGCGCCGCGCCGGGAAGCACGAACGCGGTGGCAAGAACCAGCGCGCGCGCACATGTCTTGGCCCACCTACGCGCTGCGCGCTCCGACGGGCAAGAAGTTGGGAGTTGGAAGTTGGGAGTTCTCGTCACTTCAGCTGTGTGCATGGGCCCCACGGTATGAGGCCCATGTAACGAGGAAGTGACGGGTTGGATGCGCCTTCGTTAAATAGCGCGATGCTCGTGCAGGTGACGCTGCAGGCTGTTGTAAATGTCGCGTTTCACGGCGGCGGGGCCGGCATTCCGGAACACCCCGACGGTAATTTGACAGCTGTCGTCGTCCCATCCTTCCGCGTTGATGAGGATTTCGACGTAGCTGGTACCTCCATCTCCCGGCATCACGGCGGCGACTTTCAAGTCGGGAGAGGCTTCGCGTGCGGCTTCCACGGCGATCTGCGCGACCGCACCAACGGCAAGACGATGTTCTAGAACCACGGTGCCGATCCTTATATGCGATCAGGACACCAGGATCCGCACAGCCGGAAAAAATTTACTCGGACGTTACCCTGTCGAGGAACAGCGTCGTTACGCAAACGTTACATGAACGTCACAGCCTCGACATACCGTTCTGCGTCAGGCACAATCCGATCTCATGCGCGGATGGATTGTGCGAACGGCATCGCTGATAACAGCCGCGCTCTGCGCCGCGGCGATGCTCCTCCCCATCAAGCTCAACGCCGCGTCGAATGCCCTTCCTTTCTATTCACTGACAGCGCCGCTGACCGTTGCGCCCGATTTCTCCGCGCTCGCGCAGCGAACGTTGACCGCCGAAGCCGAGCGTATCTGGCAGCGCGAAGGCGTGCGGCTGGAGTGGCCCGGCTCGAGCACATCGGAGTCAACCGCACCGCTGCGTGTACTCGTCATCGCGCGGCGTGAGGCGCTCAACGGCAAAGCTGATCGCTGGCCGGTTGGCGAGCTCATTCCGCAGACGGGGCGCCGCGCCCTGGCAATCGCCTCGATCGCCGGCGCCGAACGCGTGCTGGTCGAAGCCGGTCGCCGGCGGCTGCTGCTCGACAGCCCCGAGCCGGCTGACTATCGGCTCGGCGTGGTGCTTGGCCGCGCGGTCGCGCATGAAATCGGCCACTACCTGCTCGACACGACGACCCATGCGGATCATGGGCTGATGCGCGCCGCAATCGACGCGCGCGAATTCGCCGATCCCGACGCACGGACGTTCGGCCTTGATGGCACCGCAGGCGCGTGGCTCAGGGATCACCTCGGCGTCACCGCGGGGAATGCGTCGAGTCCCGCTCCATTCCGCTACCCGCAGAACTGACCTCGCCTACGGCACGGACGGCGCCCGGATCCCGATCCGTAACTTACATTTAACCGTCCTGTGACCCTGCAGAAACGCTGGGTCACTACGGTCCATGTGTGGGTACCCGTGTTCTCGTTGTGGAAGACGAACAGGATATTGCCGGGCTTATCAAGCACGCCCTCGAGCGCAAAGGCGATATCGAAGTGGACGTCGCCGGCGCCGGCGACGCGGCGATCCGCGCCGTCAGTGAAGCCGCACCTGATCTGATCGTGCTCGACCTCAATCTGCCGGTTCTCAGCGGCGTTGAAGTCTGCCGCATTGTTCGATCGCGGCCCAACACGTCACATATTCCGATCATCATGCTGACCGCGCGTGCCAGCGAAAGCGACCGCGTCGCCGGTCTCGAACTGGGCGCCGACGACTACATCACCAAGCCGTTCGCGCTGCGTGAGCTCGTGGCACGCGTGCGCGCAGTGCTGAGGCGGGGCGGAAACGGCGGCGAACGCAAGGCGGCGTCGACCTCGTATGCCGGGGCCCATCTGATCGCAGACTTCGACGCGATCTCGGTCCGTGTGGACGGCAGCCAGGTGCGCCTCACGCGCCGCGAGTTCGAACTGCTGCGGTATCTCGTCGAGAACCGCAACCGGGTCATTTCGAGAGATCGCCTGCTCGAGCGTGTCTGGGGCTGGGACGACTCGGTAGAAACGCGTTCGGTAGACGTGCACATCGGCCGGCTGCGTTCCAAGCTCGGCATCGCCTCGCGGCAGATCGAAACCGTTATCGGGCTCGGCTACCGATTCATTGACTGATCAACTCCCAATGCGCTGTGTTACACGGATTTAACATCGCGGTAACGAGCGCGAAATTCTCGAACAGTACCGTTGCGTCATGACGATGCGACGGTCTGGGCTCGCCGCCTGCCTGATGGCGGTATTCACGGTCGCCGCGTGCGGTGGCAATCAATCCCAGACGCCCGACCAGGGCTCGGCTGCGCCGGGTTCGACCGTGCAAATCAACGGCGCCGGCGCAACGTTTCCGAACCCGATCTATTCGAAGTGGTTCAGCGAATACAACAAGCTGCACCCGAATATTCAAATCAACTATCAGCCGATCGGGTCCGGTGGCGGCATCCGCCAGCTCACCAGCCAGACCGTCTTCTTCGGCGCCAGCGATGGACCGATGACCGACGAACAATTGAAGGCGGCACCGGGACCGATTCTGCATTTCCCGACTGTCCTTGGTGCGGTCGTTCCGGTCTTCAATCTGGCTGGCGTCACCGACCTGAACTTCAGCGGTCCGCTGCTGGCCGATATCTACCTCGGCAAGATCAAGAAATGGAACGCACCAGCGATCGCCAGACTGAACCCGGGTGTGACGCTGCCGGCGACTGACATCGCCGTCGCGCATCGGTCCGACGGCTCGGGCACGACGTACATCTGGGTGGACTACCTGTCCAAGGTCTCACCCGAATTCAAGGAGAAGGTCGGGGTTAACGCATCGGTGAACTGGCCGGTTGGCATTGGCGGCAAAGGCAATGACGGCGTCGCCGGCGTCGTATCGCAGACGCCTGGCGCCATCGGGTACGTCGAACTGATCTTTGCGCTGAAGAACAACATCAGCTACGGCAGCGTTCAGAATGCTGCCGGCGGCATCGTCAAAGCCTCGCCGGAATCAGTGACCAAGGCCGCTGCGGGCGTCTCGATGCCGGACGATTTCCGCGTCTCGATTACGAATGCACCCGGCGCCGGGGCGTATCCGATTTCCTCGTTTACCTGGTTGCTCCTCTACGAGAACCCTTCAGACAAGGCGATGTCCAAGGTGATGGTGGACTTCATTACCTGGGCGATCCGCGACGGCCAGAAGTTCGCGACCGAACTCGGCTATGCGTCGCTCCCCGACGCCGTCGTGATGAAGGAAATGGGCGCACTCGGGAAGATCAAGGTTTCCTGATCCGATGCGGCGGGAGCTCGGATTCCGGGTCGGGATCGGCGCTTTCGCCGTTCTGCTGCTGATCCTCGTTGCCGCGATTGGCGTGGAGCTCACACGCCAGTCGCTGCTCTCGATCAAAGAATTCGGTTTCCGGTTCTGGCTCACAAGTACGTGGGATCCGGTCGCTGGAGAATTTGGTGCGCTCCCCTTCATCTGGGGAACGCTGTATTCGTCGATCCTCGCGCTCGTCATCTCCACGCCGATTGCCCTGGGTATCGCGGTGTTCATCTCCGAGCTGTGCCCGGCGCGGCTGCGCGGCCCGCTGACCTTTCTCACCGAGCTGCTGGCCGCCATCCCTTCGATCGTCTACGGACTGTGGGGCATTTTCGTGCTCGCGCCGGCGGTCCGGGCGCTCGAAACCTCGACGCCCGAGGCCTTGCGGGCGCTGCCGCTGTTCTCAGGTCCACCGCTCGGGAACGGCATGCTGGCCGCCGGCCTGATCCTCGCCGTCATGGTGATCCCGTTCACGTCGTCGGTCGCACGCGAAGTACTGAAGACGGTGCCGCCCGCACAGCGCGAAGCCGCATACGCACTGGGCGCCACTCGCTTTGAAGCAATCCGCGCCGCGATGTTCTTCGCGCGCACGGGCATCATCGGCGCAGTGATGCTGGGCTTCGGACGCGCGCTCGGGGAAACGATGGCGGTCACCATGGTCATTGGCAACAACCCGCAGGTGTCGTTGTCGCTGTTCGCGCCGCAGTACACAATGGCCGCGGTGATTGCCAACGAGTTCACGGAAGCGACCGGTGACCTCTACCTGCACGCCTTGACTGAAATCGGACTCGTGCTGTTCATCATCACGCTGGTGGTGAACACCGCATCGCGCGGGTTGATCTGGGCCATGGGCCGTCCGGCCAGGTCGCGAAAGCCGGTGGTGGTGGCGGAGGCGGCGGCGTGACGCGCGACACGATGCGCCGTGGCATTTCAGCCGTGTTCGTCGCGGCGTGCGGCGCGGCCGTACTCGTGGCGCTCGTCCCGCTCGCGTTCATCCTGGTCTTCTTGATCAAACAGGGCGTGCAGGCGTTGAACATGGACCTGTTCACGCACATGCCGAAGCCGGCCGGTGAACCGGGGGGCGGCATGCGCAATGCGTTTGTCGGCACGTTGATTCTGACCGGCCTGGCCTCACTGTTCGCGGTGCCGATCGGCGTACTCAGCGGCGTCTATATGTCCGAGTACCGGGGCACGCGGCTCGCCGTTGCCGTCCGCTTCGCCGCAGATACGTTGAACGGCGTTCCGTCGATCGTGATCGGCATCTTCGCGTATGGGATTGCCGTGCTGCCGTTCAGGCACTTCAGCGCACTCGCGGGCGGCATCGCGCTGGGAATCATGATGATTCCGATCGTCGCGCGCACGACTGAGGAGTTACTGCTGCTCGTCCCCGAAACCATGCGAGAGGGTGCGCTGGCGCTTGGCGCCACGCGTGCGCGAGCTGTCTTCTCGGTGATTGTGCCCGCTGCCCTGCCCGGCATCGTGACCGGTGTCGTCCTCGCACTGGCGCGCATTGCGGGCGAAACAGCGCCGCTGCTGTTCACCTCCTTCAACAATCAGTTCTTCTCCACCAACTTGCGGCAACCGATTGCGTCAACAACCGTTCAGATATTCAACTACGCCACATCCGCGTTCGACGACTGGCATCGTCAGGCCTGGGCGGCGGCGCTCGTCCTGGTGATGTTCGTGTTCGTGTGCTCGCTGGCGGCACGATTCGTGACCGCACGTGTCCAGAGGCTGCGGGGATGATGGCCGTGACTATGGTGAAGCCGCCGACACCGTCCGCCACATCGGAGCACCAGTCCGCCAGGACTGCGGTGGGTCCGGTGAAGATCGACGTGCAGTCGCTCAACTTCTATTACGGGGCGAAGCGCGCGCTCGAGGACATCTCGCTGCACATCTACCCCAACATCGTCACCGCCTTCATCGGCCCATCCGGCTGCGGCAAAAGCACGTTCATCCGTACGCTCAATCGCATGAACGATGTCATTCCCGGCACACGTGTTGAAGGAAAGGTGCTGATCGAAGACGCGGATATCTACGCGTCGGGACTGGATGTCGTGAAGCTGCGGCGACGCGTTGGCATGGTCTTCCAGAAGTCGAACCCGTTCCCGAAGTCGATCTTCGAGAACGTCGCCTACGGGCTGCGCATCAACCGGATGGCGAAATCGCGGTCCGAGCTCGCCGGACGTGTCGAAGAGAGCCTGAAGCAGGCCGCCCTGTGGACGGAAGTGAAGGATCGATTGCAGGAGTCGGCGCTGGCGCTCTCCGGGGGTCAGCAGCAGCGGCTGTGTATCGCGCGCGCCCTGGCGATCGAGCCCGACATCCTGCTGATGGACGAACCGGCATCAGCGCTCGACCCGATCGCGACGCAGCGCATCGAGGAACTGGTCTACAACCTGAAGCGCCTGTACACCGTCATCATCGTCACGCACAACATGCAGCAGGCGGCGCGGGTGTCCGACTACACCGCGTTCTTCTGGCTCGGGAAGCTGGTCGAGTACGACCGGACGGATAAGATCTTCACCGCCCCGTCCGAAAAGCTGACCGAGGACTACATCACCGGGAGATTCGGCTAGTGGAACAGGCCGTACGTCATTTCCAGGAGGAGCTCGAAGCGCTCAAGAGTCGTCTGCTCGAGATGGGCGGGCTCGCGGAGGAACGGGTGCGCGCGTCCGTGGAAGGACTCGTCGCGCGCGATCACGCGCTGATCGACACGGTGCTGACCGGCGACGAGCCGATCAATCGCCTGCACATCGACATCGACAACCGCTGCTTCCGGCTCCTCGCGCTCTATCAGCCGATGGCGACCGATCTTCGCGCGATTGTCGCCGCCGTCAAGATCAACAGCGATCTCGAACGTGTCGGCGACCTGGCCGTCAATATCGCCGAAGCGGCCGTCCGGTATCTGGGCCACGCTCCGGTGAAGCAGTTGATCGACATCCCGCGGATGGGCACGATCGCCCAGACGATGCTCCGTGATGCGCTCGACTCGTTCGTCAAGCGCGACACAGAGATGGCCCGTTCAGTGCTGAATTGCGACGACGAACTGGATGCCTTGAAGACGCAGGTCTTCCGCGAGTTGCTCACCTACATGCTCCAGAACGTGGAAACGATCGAGCCGGCGCTCGACCTGATTCTCGTCTCACGGCATCTCGAACGCATCGGCGATCACGCCACCAACGTTGCGGAGGACGTCATCTTCATGGTCTCGGCGCAGGATGTACGCCATCATCCGCCCGCCACACCATAGGCCACAGCGATCACAACGGATTAGCATTTGGTGGCCTCGTGGCCATGACACGATTCGTTAACACACATGTAACGAACGTGTGACGCGCGTGAAATCCGCGTGTCGTACAAGTAACCGCCATATGACGACGACTCGCGTACTTGCCGCTCTTTCGCTCGTGGCCCTGTCGGTCAGCTCCGCCGCCGCGCAGGCGCCACAGCCGCCGCCGCCCGCCCAGGCACCCGCACCGCCGCCGCAATATCCGATCGTGCGCGTCGGTGTGCTCTCGTACCTGCAGTACGACGCGGAGCTGAAGAACAGGGACGACTACAACGCCTTCGACGTCACGCGCGCCTATCTGAATGTCAACGGCCAGCTCTCGGACAACATCCGCTTCCGGTTGACGCCCGACATCCGTCGAATCAACGACGGCAGCCTGGCGGGCAGCCTGGTCGTTCGCGTGAAGTACGCCTTCGCGCAGTTCGACAACATCACGCCGCGCGCATGGATCCGCTTCGGCCTGCACCAGACGCCGTGGCTGGATTTCGAGGAAAGCATTGACCGCTACCGCGTCCAGGGGCAGATGTTTGCGGAGCGCGATGGCCTGATTCCCGGCTCGGCGGACTTCGGCGTCAGCTATTTCACGCCGCTGCCGAACGGATTCGGAGAAGTGCACGCCGGCGTCTACAACGGTGAAGGCTTCGGCAACGTCGAACTCAATAAGCAGAAGAGCGTTCAGGCTCGACTCACCGTGCGGCCCTTCCCGAACGCCTCGATTGCCAAAGGGTTCCGCGTGTCAGGGTTCTTCAACGCCGGCTCATATGCATCGGACCGGCCGCGCCGGCTCGGCATCGTGATGGGCAGCTTCGAACACACCCAGCTCGTGGTGACCGGCCAGGGCGTGTGGGCGACCGAGAATCCGCTGAGCCTGGTGGCGCCGCGCGATGTCGATCGCACCGGATGGTCGGTGTTCGCCGAACCGCGGCAGGGTCTGACTGGCCTGGCCGGAGTCTTCCGCTACGACTCGTTCGATCCTGACGACTCGCTGGGTGTCAACGAACAGAATCGCATCATCGCCGGCGGCGCCTACTGGCTGATATGGGCGCGCGCGAAGGTAGGATTCGTGGTCACGAACGAGCAGCTGCATTTCGACGATCCCGGCAGGCTCGACGAGAACCGGATACTGGTGCAGACGCACGTCGAGTTTTGACCTGACGCCCAACTTCCTCCCAAAAGAACGATTGGCGTCCAACTAACTCGGGAGTTGGGAATTGGGAGTTGGGAGTTGTAAAGTCAGCGCCATGAGAAAGCTGACTCTTGCTGCACTGACCCTCGGCTTCATGGCGGTTTCGGGGCTCGCTGCCCAGCAACCACCCGCACCGGTACCCTGCACGGACAACGGCGACACTCAGTTCATCTGCGGACAGGCAGCGCCGGAAGACCTTGTTGTGCTGCCCGGCGGGCAATGGGTGATCGCTGGTTCGTACGCAGGCGCGGGCGGGATCAATGTGATTCGTGTGAGCGATCGCATGAGCATCCGCGCGTACCCGGCGCCAACCGCTCGCGAGGTGTTCGACTCGAAGACCTACAAGTCATGTCCCGGCATACCCGACGCCGCGACGAAAGCCAAGTTCCAGACGCACGGCCTGACGCTGCGCGAGGGTCGCAACGGTGTGCACACGCTGATGACCGTTACGCACGGCGCGCGCGAAGCGATCGACGTCTTTACCGTCGATACGAAGACGCCGACACCAACACTGACCTGGATCGGCTGCGCCGTGGCTCCCGATCCGATCGGTCTCAATTCCGTGAGATGGCTGGACGATGGCGGGTTCATCGCGACGAATTTCCTGCCACGCGGGAACGCGCAGGGCATGGCCGCGATGCAGAAGGGCGAGAAGAACGGTGAGCTCTGGGAATGGCACACCGCGTCCGGCTGGCAGAAGGTTCCCGGCAGCGAGGCGTCCGGCGCGAACGGCATCGAGATCTCGCCTGACGGCAAGACGCTCTACGTCGCCGGCTGGGGCAGCCAGTCCTTCTTCCGCCTCACCCGCGGCGCGAAGGAACCGAAACGCGACGAGATCCCGCTCGGCTTCCGCATCGACAACATCCGCTGGGCGCGCGACGGATCGTTGTTCGGCACGGGGCAGGCCGGTGTCGGCGCGGGCCCTGGTCAGCCGATACAGACGGTCGTCGTCAGGATCGATCCGAAGACGATGAAGACCACCGAGCTTCTCCGTCGTCCCGCAGTGCCTGGATTCAGCGGCGGCACCGTGGCGGTCGAGGTGGGAAAGCAATTGTGGGTAGGTTCGTATACCGGCGACCGTATCGCAATTTTCCCGGCGCCGTAGCGTATTGTCCGCCGTTAGGCGGACCGGGATGACACAGTGTCCGGCTTCAGCCGGACCTGGACCTCCGGTACACTCGGGACAGGTCCCTTATGCAACTGAGGAATGCACGACTCTGTCTCGACTGTGAAGAAGTCCACGACGCGCCGCAGTGTCCTGTGTGCGCGTCCGAATCGTTCGCGTTCATCACGCGATGGGTACCCGCGCCCGAGCGGCGCGATCGGCCGCGGCTGCAGGAACCGCCTCGGCCCGCCGAACTTCAGGCGTACCGCACGCTGCTCGATCCCGCACACCGGCCGAACGGAAGCGGCTGGAAACTGGCGCGGCAGGGTGCCATGAGCCTCGCGCTCATCGGCGTGGCGGGATGGCTGTGGAAGTCCGCCGCCGCTGACGCGTCGGCGGGCAAAACCGGCGGCGCGAGCCCGGGGAAGGAACCGCAATAGTCGCGCAGCGTCTCAACGCCGAACGGCTCGTCCTGCTCGGCTGGACGCGCGCGATTCTGCTCCAGCTGGCCCACCCGCTGATTGCGGCGGGCGTCTACGATCACAGCAGCTTCCGCGCGACTCCGCTCGCCGCGGCCGCACGCCTGCACTCGACGATCAGGGCGATGCTGGCGCTGTCGTTTGGCACCGACGCAGAGCGTGAGCACGCGCTGCACGGCATCCGCACCATTCATACACGGGTCAACGGGCGTCTGACGCAGACGGTCGGCATGTTTCCCGCGGGCACGCCGTACTCGGCAGAAGATCCCGCGCTTGTTCTGTGGGTGCACCTGACGCTGCTCGAGTCGATCCCGCTCACGTACGAGCGGTTCATCGCTCCCATCACTGCTGACGAGCGTGACGCCTACTGCGCCGACTCGGCGTGGGTGGCCATCGCGCTGGGTGCACGCCCCGCGGACGTGCCGGTGACCTGGGGTCACGCATCCGAGCTGTTGTCGCAGATGTACCGGTCGGAGATTCTGGCCATCGGCGATCAGGCGCGCGAGCTGTCGATTGCGGTGCTGGCGCCGCGCGCGACCCGGTTCATCCCTCCGGTTGCATCGTGGAATCGGCTCGTGTCGATCGGCCTGCTGCCTGACGTGATCAGGCGGCGGTACGGTCTGGCGTGGACCGAGGCGGATCAGCGTCGCTTCGAGCGGGCCGTCGAACGCGTGCGTACGCTGCGACGTACGCTCCCCGACTTCATCGCGCTGTGGCCGGAAGCCAGGGCTCGTTAATCGCCGGTGTCGACCTTCCGAATCAGTTGCTCGACGAACGCGATGCCGCGCGCCATCTGATCGACGCGGACTTCCGCCATCGTGTCGTTCGGCGTGTGGATGATCCGGAGCACCCGAGGCCCCTGCCCAGCCCTCATCTTTGATACGTCCATGGTCACGATGCCGTCGACGTCTGCCTTGTCGACCAGCGCCAGACCCAGCGTCTCGATCTGCGCATTGATCATCGTCTGGTGATCGCTGCCCGGGTAATGGTCAGGCTGTACGTCACGGACCGGCAGGCCGGTGGCTTCCCCCACCGCACGCAGCGATCGCAGGAGCACACCATCAGGACGCGAGGCGGTGGCGAAGATCGTGTCGCCGTACGCGAAGACGTCGAGGTTTACCGCATAGTTCGCGCGATGGCCCGGCGTCGAAAAGTGCATGCGCGAACCAACCAGACCGTTTTCCTCGCGGTCGAAGAAGACCAGCCGCACGGTCGACTCGAGCGGCGACGCCTTGAAGGCCGCGATCAGTTCGATGAGCACGGCGCACGACGCGGCGTTGTCGACGGCACCGCGTCCGACGCCGACGCGATCCAGATGCGCGCCAATCACAATCGTCTTCGGCCCGCGACCCGGCAGCGTCACGATGACGTTCGCGCCCGCCGAACGACCTTCGCCGAACGGCTCCAGGACAGGCTCGACACCCAGCGCACGCAACTGCGTGACGATCGCATCCCGCCGGCCAGCGTTGTTGTCAGCGGTGGTGATGGCTGTGAGCGATGCGGTGACGCGCGCGGCAGTATCCTGCGCCGGCGCAGCAATCTGCGCGGACAGCCAGAACACCAGACACGCTAGACTGATGCGCGTGAGCTTCACGCCGGCATGATAACGCGGGGCTTACGTGTCAGCCTGCTGCCGGTGCTGTGCGTGCTCGGCACGTCGCTCCTCGCCTCCGATTACGCGGACATGCGTTCGCGGGCCGTTCAAGCGTGCACGGCGATCGACCCATCGCAATCCCAGAGCGGCCTGGTCTTCAATCCCGATGGGTACCGGTCCTACTACGTTCGATCGAAGTGTTTCCAGGAAGCCGCGATCGAGTTCCGCGATTCGACGCTGTGCGCGAACGTGAAAGAGCGGCGCGCGCTGCTGTCCTCCGGTTGGGGATATACCGCGGCGCGCTGCCGTCAGCTCGTGTCGGAAGGCCTGGCGGGTGATCGGAAGGCGCTGGAGTCTATGAAGAGCCTGTACCGCACCGGGGGAATCACTCTCAGTGATTTCCGCCTGGAGCGAAACGGCAACGGCCGCGACTTCGACATCATCCCCGCATTCACCGGCACCGATGCGTACGGCTATACGCTGACGTTTGAGATCCTCATGCCCAGCGGCAGCAGCGTGCTGCTGCATAGCTCCGGGTACCACCTGGACGCGGCGAGCAACCTTCGCATTTACGTGCGCCAGGCCGACGTCCGGCAGCGCCTTCCGGGCTTCGCTCTGAACCGGTCGTATCCGGTGCGCGCGACGGTGACGCTCGACGTTGGATTTGGAGGACAGGGCGGCTACTGGAACCCGGCGTTCATCGAAGGAGTATTCCCGGCCCGCGAGCGAACGCGGTCGATCGTCAGGCAGATCACGTTCTGATTGGTGCGGAAGAAAGGACTCGAACCTTCATGGGGTTGCCCCCACTAGCTCCTGAGGCTAGCGCGTCTGCCAATTCCGCCACTTCCGCAATCAGTGCAAGGCAGGAACTTCAAAGTATACCAACTAACGCGACATCACGGTCGACCGGTTCCTACGAACTGCGGCCTGCGGTACCATCCCCGCCCGTGACACGCGCACGCAGCGATTTCGTCCCGGTCGTCGGCCTGATTCTCGGCGCAACGTTCGGCGTCAGTGGAACATTTGTCTCGAGCGATGCGGTGCGTCAGGTCTTCTGGCTGATCGACGGCCTCGGCGTCATCGTCGCCACCACTCTCCTCGCCGTCAGGTTTCTTCGCAGCGGTCACGACACGGTCGCCGCTGGATTTCTGGTGTTCGCGCTGGGTGAGAGCCTGCTGCTGTCGGGCACTGCGGCTGGACTGGATGCGAGCGTTCCTTCCTTCGGTGCTGGTGTCGCGCTGTGGGCGGCGGGACTGCTGCTCATCAGTCTTCCCTCGACGCTGACGGCGTGGGTCCGCGGCGCCGGAGTCGCGGCGGCTGTACTTTTTGCCATCGTCGCTGCACGGATTTTCCGCGGCGAGCGGCTGCTGCCGACGTCTCAGCCTCTTCCGTTCTTCGCCTATCCGCTCGTGGTACTGACGTTCTTCGGATGGATCGTGACGATCGTGAAAGATCGGTGATGGATTTCCTGCCCAAACCTCAACCGTTCTTTCCTAGCCGAACCGCAGATCCGTAAACGGCGCAATCCATGCGATCCAATCCACAATAGAGGGAGCTGATTTTGCCGCGAGGCTCATCAGCACCGACGACGAAAGGATCGAGACATGGCGACGACGAACGGCACGATCAAGCGGATCACGGACAAGGGTTTCGGGTTTATCGCGGCTTCCGACGGCACTGAGTACTTCTTCCACCAGTCGGCATGCCAGGGCACGAGGTTCGACGAGTTGCGCGAGGGACAGCGCGTGACGTTCACGCCGGGACAGGGTCCGAAAGGACCTCGCGCGGAATCTGTGAAACCCGAGTAGCTCCGCTAGATCAGGTGGGTGATGTTCGGCTCGACGCCGAGCAGCGCCCTGCCGTAGACCTCGAGGTTCACCTGCCACTCGGTGATGGCGTGATGGCTCGCAACATGGACATCACGCCATAACCGCTGCAGCGGGTTGTGATCGGCCAGACTCGACGTGCCGTGTGCCTGCACCAGCAGTTCCACGGCGTCACGTGCGTACTTCGCGGCCAGCGAGGTATCCATCCGCACGCGTGCGCGCTCGGTGAGATCAGGGTGTCGAGCTGCGTCTGCCGCACGGTCGAGATCATCCGCGGCGCGACAGGCGTGCAGGAACGCCGTGTCGATCTTCATCGCCGCGTCCGCCACGAGCATCTGAAAGCCAGACGAATCGGCCTGGCTGGGAAACGTCGTGTGCGTGATCCCGCGTGTCTTCGACTTGGAGACCACGTAGTCGAGCGCCGCGCGCGCGGCGCCGATCTGTGAGCCAGCGAGAATCAGCACGGTCACCGGCACGAGCGCCACGCGGTACACCGGCTCGTCGACATGCTCGGTCCGATAGCGGCCTTCGAATGCGGGCGGGTAGGGCAGGAAGCGATGCTCGGGGACGAACGCGTCCTTCGCGATGATCGTGTTGCTCCCGGTGCCCTTCATGCCAACCATGAACCAGGTGTCTTCGACGGTCACCTCGTCAATCGGTATCAGCGAGAGGCCAAGGTTGGTCATCTCGCCCTTCTCGTTCTCCATGTGAATCCCGCAGGCGACCCACTGCGCATGCATGCTGCCGGAGGCCCACGGCCAGCGGCCGGACACGCGCCATCCGCCCTCCACCGGCAGGGCGATGCCGTTCGGAGCCAGCGATCCGGCTATCCATGCATCAGGATTCGGGCCCCACACATCCTTCTGCGCGCGTTCCGGGAACAGCGCGGCCAGCCACGCGCACACGTTGATGAGGCTTGCTACCCAGGCGGTGGATCCACACCCCTGCCCGAGTTCCACCATCACCTCGATATATGTGCGGACGCTGGTCTGGTAGCCGCCGAACCGCTTCGGGACCATGAGACGGCACAAGCCGCTGTCGCGAATCGCGCGAACAACTTCCTCCGGCAGGCGCCGCAGCGAATCCGTCTCGGCGGCGTTCTTCTGCAGGACTGGACGAACCTCGCGCGCGCGGGCGATCAGCTGGTCGCGATTGACGAGATCGGTAGCGACAGTGCGCGTCGTCGTGTCAGTCACGGCTCTCCTTTCAGAGACGGAAGGACTCTTCCCCCGGTCAGGAAACGGCGGTAATCCGTGAACGTCCGGACGACCCGTACGCGTGGGGCGGCGGAATTCTGGATGAAGTTCACCGATTCGACGCGCGACGGCAGCAGCAGCGTCTCACCCGGGTCGGCGAAGGCGAACTTCTTGTACTCGATGATCGTGTCCGCGCGTTCGGCGACAAACGTTGGCGCGTTCTCGTCTCCCGCGGGACCGGGAAGCTTCACGCGTCCGCTGAGATGTTCATCAAACCGAATCACTTCCCCCGTCGCGGGATCCACCCACAGGCTTCCGCGCGTGCGGCCGAACGAATCGACCCAGCCGCACTTGCCGTTCCACCGGACTTCCGGCGGCTCGGGCCGCCGCGTCTCGTACTCGATGCGCCGCGTGCGGACGCCGCTGATCGTTTCGAGCCGGCCGACGGAGAAGCGGAACTTGTCACGGTTGGCACCGAGAAGAAACGCGAGTGGTCCGAACGTGACCGAGCGCTGGTCCAGGCATTCGGGCTGGCCGGACGGCCCGAATCGGCCGCCGCCGGCGCTCACCAGATTCCGCACCTCTCGCGGCTGCGATCCCACCTGCGTATCCCATTCGATGCGCATTTCGTTCACGATCCGGCGTGGCGGGCCATCCGTTTTGAGTCGCCGCGTGACCGGCTCAACACTGATCGTCTCGGTCACCACCAGCGTCTGGGCGCGCGTG
Source organism: Vicinamibacterales bacterium (assembly GCA_035647075.1). Lineage (GTDB taxonomy): Bacteria > Acidobacteriota > Vicinamibacteria > Vicinamibacterales > UBA2999 > Gp6-AA40. Next base: position 25,828 of record DASROF010000203.1, read on the forward strand.
TAGTAGCGTTCGACGTACTCACCAACGCGCGCAATCAGCGCGTCCTCGTTCGCTTGTGCGCTGACGACAGGAACGGCGAAGGATACGAACACCGAACCGAGAACAGACACGAACACGACGACCACTGAACCGAACGTGAACGCGAACCTGGCACTGAGCACGTGGAAGTGTGAACGGCTAATTTGTGCTTATTTCCAGGTCACTTCCATTCCGAAGAAGTGCATGAAGACTTCGCGCGCCGGGGTGTTCTTCGGGTTCTGCTGCGGGCTGCGGATGTAGAAGTCCAGCTGCTGCGTCGCGGGATTCACCTCTCCCGCCGGCCCCTTCTTGTTCGGCAGCGGGTAATTCACCTTCAACGTCTGTCGGTCGCGAATCCCCTGCGTCACCATGAAGTGCATTTCGTAATTGTCGTAGAGCGGCTTGCCGTTCAGCGTCGCGTGGCCGAAGCCCCAACCGGCGAGGTACACGAATGTCTTCGGCCAGTTGTTATCGCCACAGCCCGAGTCTGATCCGTGCTCGTGCAGGGAGGCGACGATGCCGCCGTTCTGACAGGGACTGAACTCGTTGAACTTGTCGATGGCGAGCACGAGGTTGCCTTCGGGAATCTTCAGGCGCGCCTCGAACTTGCCGGTGTTCTTGATCTCGTCGACGTCGATCTCCGCCGTCCCGCTGGCCGGCCGGACACTCTTCGCTGCGTTGTCCATATGATCCCAGCCGACGGCGTCGTTCAGTCCGCCGACCATGTAAATCCGGTTTGCCGAGAGCACGAAATGGCCGTCGTAAAGATCGTGCTGTTCCGGGGCGTAAACAGTGATTGGCGCACCGGGCTGGTTGCGAGGATCGGGTTTCTGCTGTGCGACCGGCGCACGCGCAAGGATCAGAACGAGAAGCCCAACAAGAGCGAGCAGAGTACGCATACGGCGATTCTACGCCCGTGATACGTTTCGCGGCCGGGATCGGGGACCCGGGATCGGGGACCTGGGATGGGTGATCCGGGGTCTGGAACGCAGTTGAGGAGGAGCGACGATGCAAATCATGCGCACGGTAACCGCGGCGATTGCGTGTGCGGCGATCGGATCACTGGTGGTGCTGGCACAGGCGCCGCAACAGCAGGCTCCGGCGGGTCAGGCGCCAGCGGCAGGAGCTCAGCCGCCGCAGGGCGGTGGACGCCAGGGACGTGGCGGTGGCGGCGGAGCCGCCAACAACCCTGCGTCGTTTTTCGTCACCAGCATTGGCAAGGGCGACGGCGCCAATTACGGCGGTCTGGCGGGAGCGGACGCGTATTGTGCCGAGCGTGCAAAGGCCGGGAACATCCCGACGCCGCAGGGACGCACGTGGCGTGCGTATCTGAGCGCGACCCCGCAAGGGGGCCAGCCGGCAATCAACGCACGCGATCGCATTGGCGCCGGACCCTGGTATAACGCGCGCGGCACATTGATCGCGAACAATGTTGCCGATCTCCACGGCGACATCGAGCGCGATCGCAATCAGATCAACAAGCAGAATGCGCTGAGCGAGACGGGGATGGGGATCAACGGCATTGGCGACACGCCGAACCAGCACGACATCATCACCGGCTCCGACTCACACGGCCGCGCCAGGGCGAGCGAGACGATCGACACGACCTGCAGCAACTACACGAGCAACCAGGATCCGCCGCAGGGTACGGCGCGCGGCCAGGGTCCGGGCGTGTGGCTCGGCCACGTCGATCGCACCGGCGGCGGCAATACGTCGTGGAATGCTGCGCACAAGTCTGCAGGCTGCAGTCAGCAGGCGCTCGTCGGGACCGGCGGCGCAGGTCTGCTCTACTGCTTCGCGGCGAACTGACTATTCTTCCTGCTCTTCGACTTGCCAGTCGGCCGGCGGTTGGGGGCCGAGCTTGATGTGAGCGATGTCTGGATCCTCGTCACCCGAGGCCGAGGGTCCAGCCTGATGCTTTCGTTCCTTCACATCCTGTCGACGCGCGGCCTTCTGCTGCCGGCGTTCGAGCAGTGCTTTCTCGCGTTCGCGTTTCGCGGCGGTTGGTCTTGCGTTGCGAGCCATGGGGCTATGTCAGCATACACGATCCTGCTACGATGCGAAGCTTGACGGCCTCAACCCATCGACGCGTTTTATTCACGACGCCGCATCATTCCTAAATTTTATTTCCCCGTATGGCCACGCAATTACCCGATCGAATCAAGCGGCTCGAAGAACTCGCTCACGATCTCTGGTGGAGCTGGAATACCGACGCGCGACGCATCTTCCGGAGCCTCGACTACCCGTTATGGCGGCAGACCGCGCATAACCCGGTGCGCATGCTGCAGCTGATTCTTCCGGAACAGCTGACCAGCGCCATGGCTGATCCCGAATGGCTCGCGAACTACGACCGCACGATCGAACGCCTCGATTCGGCACGCTCGGCGAAGAAGACCTGGGTCGAGACTGAATACCCGGAACTGGGAAAAAGGTCGATCGCCTACTTTTCCGCCGAATTTGCGTTGCATCAGTCGCTGCCGATTTATGCCGGTGGCCTCGGCGCGCTTGCGGGCGATCACTGTAAGGAAGCGAGCGACCTTGGCGTGCCGCTCGTCGGCATCGGATTCATGTACCCGCAGGGCTACTTTCATCAGGGCCTCTCGCCCGATGGGTGGCAGCAGGAAATCTACGAGCGTCTGAACTGGAAGGAAGCGGCGATCGAGCCCGCCACAACGCCCGATGGCAAGCCGGCGATCACGGCGGTGCCGCTCGGCAACCGGACGGTGCTGGTCGCCGTCTGGCGAGTGCGCGTGGGGCGCGTGAAGCTGTATCTGCTCGACACGGACCTCGAGGAGAACGCACCGTGGGACCGCGAACTGTCGGCGCGTCTCTACGGCGGCGACCGCGAAACGCGCGTGCAGCAGGAAATCATCCTGGGCATCGGCGGCGTCCGCGTGCTCAAGGCGATCGGCCATCAGCCGACCGCCTACCATCTGAACGAGGGACACGCCGCGTTCGTCGTGCTCCAGCGGATTCGCGATCTGTGCGAAAGCGGCTGGAGCTTCGACAGCGCGCTTGCGGAAGTCCGCCGGACCACGGTGTTCACGACGCACACGCCAGTGGCAGCGGGTCACGACGCCTTTCCGTTTCACCTGGTGGAGTCGCATCTGGCCGGCGCCTGGGGTGATCTTGGCGACTACCGCGAGAAGTTCCTCGCGCTCGGCCACTACGACAACGGCAGCGGCTCGATGTTCAACATGACGGCACTCGCACTGCGCACCAGTGGTGCAGTGAACGGCGTCAGCCAACTGCACGGCGACGTGACCAAACAAATGTGGCGGCCGATCTGGCCGGACCGCCGGCCAGACGATCTGCCGGTGGACTACATCACTAACGGCGTGCACGTCCCGACATGGATTGCGTCGGACATGTCACTGCTCCTCGAGAGACACCTCGGCGCCGACTGGCTGGACCGGCATGACGATCCCGCTCTCGGCGATCGTGTGCTGCTCATCCCCGACGACGAGCTGTGGGCCGTGCGTCAGACCCTGCGCGCCTTTCTGTTCAACTTCATTCGCGAGCGCGTGCGCACGCGATGGATGGTGGAAAGCGTTCCCGCGCCGCGGATTGCGGCCGCGGGCACGATGTTCGACTCCAACACGTTGACAATCGGCTTCGCGCGCCGCTTCACCGGCTACAAGCGTCCTGAGTTGATCTTCCTGGACTCGGATCGACTCGCGCGCATCCTCAACGCGCCGGGCCGCGCCGTGCAGCTGGTGTTCGCTGGCAAGGCGCATCCCGCTGATGATGTGGGCAAACATCACCTGCAGCAGATTTACCGGCGTGCGCTCGATCCGAAGTTCGGCGGCCGCATCGGCTTCGTGGACGATTACGACCTGCACGTCGCCCACTTCCTGGTCCAGGGCTGCGACGTCTGGTTGAACAACCCGCGCAAACCGCTCGAGGCGAGCGGCACCAGTGGCATGAAGGCGGCAATCAACGGCACCCCACACATGTCGATCGGCGACGGCTGGTGGGCCGAAGGATTTACCGGCGACAACGGCTGGCTCATCGACGGGCACGCCGACCCGAACGATCACGGCGCGCAGGACTGGGCCGACGCGCAGGCGATTTACGAGCTCCTGGAGAGCCAGCTCGTCCCGACGTTCTACGCCCGCGACGCGTCCGGCATGCCACGGCAGTGGTTGCAGATCGTGAAGCAGTCGATCCGGACCGTACTGCCCCGCTTCAGCGCCCGCCGGATGGTGAAGGAATACGTGCGAAAGATGTATTTGCCGGCGCTCACAGGTGAGCCCGTGGCCCGGTAAAACTCCGAACTCCCAAGTTTCAACTCCTAAAAGAACCCGGAAACTGGCCGGGAATGTCTGGGATGGGGCATCGGGAGTTGGAGGTTGACATATTTTCTTCACGATCGGACATACCCCCGATCGCCCTTTGTCCCGTCTAAGCTGGTAGTGGCGAGTTAGCCCATTCAGGGGAGGACTGGATTGAGCGCTAAATTCCGTCGGCCGATAGCTCTGGTTTTTGCGCTGGCGGCGCTGTTGACGATGCAGAACGGCGCATCGCAGGCTGCCGGTGGAGCGAACATTCCCACCGACCGGGCGGCAGTCGAACACGCGCTGAGTCGTCTGACGTTCGGGGCAACGCCCGGACAGGTTGATGACGTGCAGCGGCTCGGCCTCGCACGCTGGATCGACCAACAGTTGAACCCATCGTCAATCGACGACAGCGCGGTCCAGTCACGCCTCACCCCACTTCCCGATCCTCCGGAGGTCGACCGTCGGGCGGCCCGCAATCTCTCGGAGCAGGAGCGCATGGAGATGCAGCGCCGCAGCCGACAGGCCACCCGGCAGTCGGTGCAGGCGCTGGCCGCGCAGAAGCTCACGCGCGCCATCTATAGCGATCGGCAGCTCGAAGAGGTCCTGGTCGATTTCTGGTTCAATCACTTCAACGTGTTCGCCGGCAAGGGGCGCACGGCCGCGTATATCCCCGACTACGAGCGCGACGCAATCCGTCCGCACATCTGGGGCAGCTTTCGCGAGCTGCTCGGCGCCACAGCGAAGAGCCCGGCGATGCTGTTCTACCTTGATAACTGGCTGAGCGCGGATCCGAAGGCCGCCGAGCAGGTGCAACAGATCAACAATCGCCGGCGCGGGCGATTCGGCGGTGTCGGCATTACCCTCCCCCGGCAACAGCAACAGCAGCAACAGCAGAAACAGCAGCAGGGACCGCGGCGGAACGGCCTCAACGAAAACTATGCGCGCGAGCTGATGGAGCTGCACACGCTTGGCGTGGACGGTGGCTACACACAGCAGGACATCATCGAAGTGGCGCGCGCGTTCACGGGGTGGACGCTGGCGAATCCGCAGGAAGGTGATTTCCGGTTCGCGCCGCAGTTGCACGACCGCGGCGAGAAGAAGGTGCTCGGCCACGCCATCAAGGCTGGTGGCGGCATGGAAGACGGCGAACGCGTGCTCGACATCGTTGCGGAACATCCGTCCACGGCGAAACACATCGCCACCAAGCTCGTGCGCCGGTTTGTGAGCGACGAGCCGCCGGCGGCGCTCGTCGACAAGGTCGCCGCCACGTTCACGAAAACGAAAGGCAATCTCCGCGAAGTCATGCGCACGCTGGTGACGTCACCGGAGTTCTACGCCGCGCAGTACCGAGGCGCCAAGGTCAAGACGCCGCTCGAGTTCGTCGTCAGCGGCGTTCGCGCCACGGGTCGCGACGTGCGCGAGCCACGTCAGCTCCTGCAGGCATTGCAGCAACTCGGCATGGCGCCGTACCAGTGCCAGCCGCCGACGGGTTACGACGACACCGCGGAAACGTGGGTGTCTGCGGGTGCGCTCGTCACGCGCATGAACATCGCGCAGCAGCTGGCGCCGCAGCAAGCGGCAACAATCGGCGGGCCGGACTTCCAGCGTCGGTAGCGAGAGGAGACAGCCATGACTTCACGACGCATATTCTTGAAATCCGGCGCGATGACGATGCTGTCGCTCGGCTTCGCGCCGGCGTTCCTGGCGCGCGCGGCGGCTGCCGCATCGGGACGCCGCCGGTTGCTCATCGCGATCTTCCAGCGTGGCGCCGTTGACGGCCTCAACATGATCGTCCCCTACGGCGAGGCGGAGTACTACCGTCTGCGGCCGACGATCGGGGTGCCACGGCCAGGCGCGCAGGATGGCGCGGTCGCGTTGGACGACTTCTTCGGCCTCCACCCGCGCATGGCCGCGTTGAAACCGCTCTGGGACAACAAGTCGCTGGCGATCGTGCATGCGAGCGGCTCACCCGATCGCACGCGCTCGCACTTCGATGCGCAGGACTATATGGAGAGCGGCACGCCGGGCGTGAAGGCCACGCGTGATGGCTGGCTGAACCGGTATCTGCAGGTGTCGGGAGCCGATCCGAGTCCGCTTCGCGGCATTGCCGTGGCCCGTCAGATGCCGCGGGCGATGCAGGGCAAAGCGCCGTCGCTCGCCTTTGGCGGAGTCGATGCGTTTGACGTGCGCGGAGGAATGGACTCGCGGCAGTCGTTCGAGCAGGCATTCTCCGAGGCGGACAATCCGCTCCTTCGCGGCACCGCGAAGGACGCGTTCGAGGCGATGAAGACGCTGCGGACGATCGGCACGCCTTATCGTCCGGCGGCAGAGTATCCCCGCTCGCCGTTCGGACAGGCGCTGCAGGAAATCGCGCGCGTCGCCAAGGCAGACATCGGCCTCGAGGTCGCGTTTGCCGAGTCGACCAACTGGGATCACCACGTCAACGAAGGCGGCACGCAGGGTCAGATCGCGCAGCGCCTCGACGATCTCGCCAACGGCCTGGCCGCCCTCTCCGCCGATCTCGGCGACCGGCTGTCCGACACGGTCGTCCTGACGATGTCGGAGTTCGGACGCGCGGCGGCGGAGAACGGTAATCGCGGCACCGATCACGGGCACGGCAACGCCATGATGATCATTGGCGGACCCGTCAAAGGTGGCCGGGTGTACGGCAAATGGCCCGGGCTCAAGACTGAGGAGCGCTTCGAGGGACGCGATCTCGCGATCACGACGGACTTCCGTGATGTGTTTAGCGAGATCGTCACGAGCCACTTGAAGCTGTCGAAGGATGGAATCAGCCGGGTGCTGCCAGGGTACTCGCCAACACAGACGCTGGGATTGATTCGCGCTTAGGCACCCTTAGGCACCTTAGGCACTCTTATAATGTCCACCATGGCCCGTAAGGCGACGGTGGCAAAGTCGAAGTGCGCGCTGTGCGGCGCGAAAGAGGTATCCGAGCCGCGCGGCGACGAGCGGTATTGCCGCGACTGCTGGGAAAAGAAGATCGCCGTCGAGGAGATCGTCGCGCGCGAGTTCGCCCTGAAGCGTTACATCCGGGCGCACAGCGCCGAGAAGTACCTGATCTATCACTCCACGATCAAACGCCCGTGCGGCCAGATCATCGTGGTGGACGACGGCTACGATCTGTTTCTGTCGATGATCCTCTATCCGAACTTCGGATGGGACGAGGCTGCATACCACCTGGAGGGCGATCCGGAGGGACGGACGTTCGCTGAGATCCTGGTGGACGTGGTCGCCACAGAGGTCATCGAACCGTGGGGCGGCGGCAAGTGGCACCTGGAGATCTTTCGCTCGGCCAACCCCGAACCCGAAGACTGGAACGGGGAAATGTAGAAACGCCTATAATGGGCGCCAATTCTGGGCCTTCGACTTCGCTCAGGCCTGTGGAGGATGACATGAAGGGTCGTCGCGAGACGCTCGTCGCATTCGTCGGCGCTCTACTCCTGGCGTCCACAGTGGCCGCGCAGCAGCCACCGCCGCTCACCAAGTTCGTCACACCCATCAAGGGACAAGCCGTCGTCGAGTACACCGACCCGCAGGTGCGAGCCGAGGGCAACATGGTCGTCACCCGAATCAAGGTGAAGAACGTGTCCAAGGGTCCGATCGCCGGGTTCAAGGTCGATGAGTATTGGTATAACGCCAAGGGCGACGCGGTCAGTGGCTCGCAGACGTTCCGCGTACCCAAGCCGATGATGCCTGGGGACATGGTCGAAGTGGTGCTCAAGAGTCCGAAGACCCCGGATATGTCACGGGTGAATCGCATCTTCGCGCATGCGAACGGCACTGTGAAGCCGACGAAGGTTCCCGCGTTCAAGAAAGACTCGTAGGCCGGAACGCCGCCAGGGCGTCACATCAATCGATCGGCGAGATCAGCGGCGACAGGGATACGCCAAGCGTGTCCGGTCGCCGCTTTGTACATGGCGACGATCCACAGCAGTACGCCGACGCCCCACGTGATGGCCGACGCCCACAGAAACGGTATGAACGCGGACGGCAGGAACGACAGAGACGCAAGCGCCAGCGCTCCGAAGGCGGCAATGGCCGCCGCGATTACGCCAAAAGCGGCGACCGATTGCGCAGCGTGAAAGCGAATGGCGCGGTCACGGCGTTCGACAAACCAGAGGATCACACCGGTCACCCACCAGCCGGCGTAGGCCAGCGGTCCAGCCACGCGCGGCGAAAGTCCCGTGGAGCTGCTTGGGGTGCCAGACACCATTTGCCTTGAGCGCTGCAATCAGCGATCCGAAGGACCCTTATACTCAATTGATGTTGGACATCCCCTCGATCCAACGGGCGCTGGCCGCCGACCGGCTCGACGGGTGGCTGCTCTACGACTTCCACGGCTCGAACCCGATCGCACAGCAGCTCACCGGCCTTGCTGGCGGGCCGCACATGACCACCCGGCGCTGGTACTACCTGATTCCGGCGTCGGGCGAACCCCGTGCGCTGGTTCACGCCATCGAGCAGCACAACCTCGATCACCTGCCTGGCAGCCGGATCCAGTACGCCGGCCGGCAGCAGTTGGACGCCGGTTTAACGGCTCTGCTCGGGGGGGCGAAGCGGGTGGCGATGGAATACTCACCCGAGTGCGCCATCCCCTATGTATCGCGGGTAGACGCTGGAACGGTCGAGGCAGTCCGGAAGCGCGGGGTTGAAATCGTTTCGTCCGGAGATCTCGTCCAACAATTCGAGGCCACCTGGTCGGCAGCGCAGCTGTCGCTCCATCAGGAGGCCGCGGCGGCGTTGTATCGGATCAAGGACAAGGCGTTCGCGTCGGCCTCTGAAGCCCTGATAGCTGGACGCCGACAGACGGAATACGATCTGCAACAGCTCATGGTCGAGTGGTTTCGGGAGGAGGGGCTGGTAAGTGATGCCCCGCCGGTCGTCGCACTCGGAGCGAACGCCGGAAACC
>DASROF010000204.1:0-4491 GCA_035647075.1 Vicinamibacterales bacterium
CGCCGTGGCCCGCCCTGGTCAGCGCGCGCTGGTAGTCGTCGCGGCTGCGCTCGGCGGCGGCGCGCTGCGCCTCGTCGTAGACGTAGATGCCGGATCGATACTGGGTGCCGACGTCCCCTCCCTGCCGCATCCCCTGCGTCGGGTCGTGATTCTCCCAGAAGATCTTCAGAATCTCGTCGTAAGACGTGAGTTTGGGATCGAAGACGACAAGCACGACCTCGGTGTGGCCTGTCATGCCTGAGCAGACCTCCCGGTACGTCGGATTCGGCGTATAGCCACCGGCGTACCCGACAGCGGTGCTGTAGACCCCCGGCGCCTGCCAGAACTTGCGCTCGGCACCCCAGAAACAGCCCATCCCGAAGACCGCCTGCTCCAGACCTGCTGGAAACGGCGGAGTGATGCGGTTGCCGTTGACGAAATGCGTATCGGGAACGTCCATCGCCTCAGCGTGGCCAGGAAGCGCCTGGTCGGGCCGCGGCATTCGCAGAGTAGTAGCCATACGCTATCTAAGATGCCTGATCGGGACGAGACGTTCCAGTTCAATACTGACCGCGGCGATTCGCGGCTGAGGCTGGACCAGATTCTCGTCCGGCGGGTCACTAACGTCACGCACATGTCCAGAAACGTCGCGCAGAAGTGGATTGCGGCTGGGGTCGTCACCGTTGACGGCCGCGTGGCGAAACGCGCATCCGACCGGGTTCGAGAAGACGCGGCAGTGCACGTGACGCTGCCGCCAGACGTCGTGCTGCGCGCCGTGCCTGCAGCAGAGCCCGGTACGCTCGACATCCTCTACGAGGACGACACGCTCATTGCCGTCAATAAGCCGCCCGGCGTCGTCGTCCACCCCTCCTATAAGCAGCTGTCGGGCACGCTGCTGAACGCCATCCTCTGGCACGTGCGCGAACGCGGTGACGTCCGTCCAGGCATCCTGACACGCCTGGACAAGGACACCTCCGGGGTCGTCGTCGTCGCGTTCGCCGATGGCGCGCACGCGATGATGCAGCGCGACGCGGCGGCAGGGCGTGTGCGCAAAGAGTATCTGGCGATCGTCCATGGCTCGCCGCAGCCGAAGACTGGGGTCATCCTCGACCCGCTTGGACGCGATCCCGACGACCGACGACGCGTCGTCGTGACACCGGGAGGCGCTGCAAGCGAAACACGATATGAAGTGATTCGGCCGCTGGCCGGAGAGCTGTCGCTGGTGCGCTGCGAGCTGCTGACCGGACGAACGCATCAGATTCGCGTCCACTTGAGCGCACGCGGATGGCCCATCGTCGGCGATCGGTTATATGGCGGCCGAACTGATCGGATGACGCGCCAGGCACTGCACGCGTGGCGCATATCGCTGGTGCATCCCGTCACGCGCGCGCCGTTGATCGTCGAGGCGCCGCTCCCTCAAGACTTCAACGCCATCAGCTGCTGAATCGCATCGATGGCGAGAGTGGCCCCCGATCCGAGCAGCAGCACGGCGCTCGCGATGATCACGCCGTCCACCGCCGCGCGGATTCGCGGCAGGTGCAGCCAGCGCTGGATGAGCGCCAGCAGCGGGATGGCGATGAGTGCCGGCGTAATCATCGCCAGCCATCCGGCGACCGCTCCCAACCAGCCACCGGCAAAGTACCCAATGGCGACGACGTACGCGCCCATCGGACCGATCGTCGCGCGGCCGACGAGAACCGCCTGGCTCAACTGCTGATCAGAAATCGCCCCTCGTGTCTCTACGAAGTCCTGGCGAATCTGCGGCAACGAGCCCATTCCTGCAAACGAGGTCAGCGTCGCCTTGAGCAGCAGGAGGTAAATGACGACGGCGTTCATGACTCTGTGGAGCGGACGGGCAACGCAGCGCTCATCACCGCGGCCACGAGCAACACACGGACCGGCGTGGCGCCAAGTACGACAAGCGCCACGGCAACCGCGGCGATGACGATGAGCCGAAGGCGCGAGGCTCTCGGCAAGTACGGACGAATCAGATGCCACGCGCTGCCGACGACAAGCGCGCTCGCCACGAGAATGCCAACGGCGAGCAATGCGCGGACAGCCGCGTATCGATCGATTCGCGCCAGCGTCGCGGCGAGCGCGAATACGATCACGGACGCAGGCACTGAAGCCATCGCCAGCGCCAGCAGCGCGCCTCGCCACTTGTGGTAACGCCAGCCGAGCAGGACCACATACGCCAGCACGACCGTGCCTGGCGTGAACCTCGAAATCGCGATGAAGACACCATGCGACGCCGCGTCGAGCCAGCCGCGCGCGGAAAACCGTCGCCGAAGCAGCTCGATCGTAACCAGCCCGCCACCGACGGTTCGATTGGCCTCGTAGGCGACCGCGGTCACGAGCTCACGAACGGAGGGACCGACCGTCTGGTTCACGAAGATGCGAGCGCTCGGGGATTCACGAGATGCGGATAGCGCGCAGCAAACGCCCGCAGCGCGTCGACAGGGAGGCGACCGTACGCGTCGGTCCCGCTGAAGCTCCAGGGCCACGCGCCGGCATAGCCACCCCGTACCGCGGCATCGAGCACCTCCGCCATGTCCAGAGCGATCGGGGAGGCATTCGAAGGATGCTGCACTGCGGCGTTGCCGGGGAACTCACCCAGCAGCACCGGCTTCGAGAATCCGAGTGCCTGCGCAGACGTCACCATCGGATCGAGATCGCGCCCTGGATGTCGCGTGTCTGGATACGAATGAATCTGCAGCACGTCGAGCCCCAGCTCAGCGTCCTCCCACGCCCACAGATTATGCAGGCGGGCGCACCCGATCGTCGTCAGCGCCGGGCCGGAGGCGTGTACAAGATCGCTGAGGACGGCCACCATCTGCGCCAGCACGTCGAATCGCAGCGGACGCGACACGTGGGCACTGACGTCGGCCTCCCACTCTTCGATCACGAAGTCCGGCTCGTTGATCAACTCGAAGGCAAGGATCTGGTCCGCGAGGTCACGCCGTGCGCCGTCGTAGCCGTATCGGCGCACCACCGGCTCGAAGACGTGCGCAAAGAGTGCCGCCCGTCCTGGCTTGGAATGAAGAATGTGTGCCCGCCCATGCGGCAGTCGCAATTCGAGCAGCGCACCGGTTGCCGGATCGGCAATCGTGTCGCGGACACCCTCGAATAACCAGCGGTGATCGAGGAAGACGAGGGCAAGCTGCATCCCGGCGTCCCGCACCACTTCGCACGCCGTGTCCAGATCGACGAAGAAATGCGGGTCGAGTCCGACCGGCATCCCCGCGCCGTCGTAGACGATTCCGGCGCGGCCGTCGGCGAACACGAACCACCGCACGACCCTGAATCCCATCGCGGCCATCGCCGCGAAATCACGTTCGATGGCCGGCCGCCTCGTGGACACGCCCAGGTGCGATCCCCAGACGTTCGCCCCGAAGTCGAGGCCGTAGTAGATGGTCGACCCGTCGGTCGACCATGGATAGTTGCAGCCGTGCCAGTACGGATGTGTCAATCAGCTTCGTCGCAGGATCAGCGGGCGCACCGCGGCCATCACGGCGAGCACGACGCCGAAGGTGACAACGATCGTCGCACCTGTTGGCAGATCCAGCACCAGTGATAAATAGACGCCCAGCGCCGACACCACCGTGCCCATCGTCCAGCCGATGGCCAGGCGTTTGCCCACTGTATCCGCGTACAACATTGCGCCAACGGAAGGCACGATGAGATAGCAAAAGACCAACAGCACTCCCGCAATCGCTACTGACGAGGTCACGACGAAGCCGAACGACGCATAAAACAGGAAGTCCCAGAAACGAACGGAGATTCCCTGTGCCACCGCCGCGTCGTGGTTCAGCGAGATGGCGAGGAACGTCTTGCGGAACCGGTAGTGGAACACGCCGATGACCCCATAGAGCGCGGCCGTCTTGAAGACTTCCGGCCAGGACACCGCGAGGATGTTGCCGACCAGCATGTCCTTGAGGTGTTCGCTCTCTGATGTCGCCTTGCTCATCGCCAGGATCGCGGCGGCGGAAGCCACCGCGTAGCAGATGCCGATGACGGCCTCTTGTGGAATCCTTGCGCGTTGGCCTCGAATCGTCGAAAAGACCGCGGCGCCGATAAACGTGAAGCCGAGGCTGATCCAGTAGACCGACGGCGCATGTGGATCGCCACCGGTAAACGGCATCAGGATCGCGATCGCACCGCCAAGCGCCGCGATCTGGGCCAGCGAGAGGTCAACGAAGATGACACCTCGCTCGACAACGTGAACACCGAGATAGGCGTGAATGCCGGTCAGAATGAGGCTGGCGGCGAATGGCGCCGCCAGAAACGCCAGTGTCGTTGAATCCATATCAGCGCGTGCCCGCCCCCGCCTTCTTGAGCGCGGCGATCACCAGATTGATGTCGTAGTCGAACAGCTTCAGATAGTCGCTCGCCTCTTTCACGCCGCCGACCGACGGTGGCACGACCAGCACCTCGGCGCCGGTGTCCCGGCCGATGGCATTCGGCGTCTTCAAATCGAAGTACGGCTCGACCAGCACCAGCTTGACGTTCTGC
>DASROF010000205.1:0-6278 GCA_035647075.1 Vicinamibacterales bacterium
GCAGACATTTGCCAAGACCATCTACCTGTCACAGACCTGTCAGAAGAAGGACGGGAAGATGACGTGGTTCCTCAACCTCGAGGATGCGTTCGAAGACTGGTCCAGGAACCCGGGGCCGCGCGAGTGGCGTACCCACTTTCACGTCCCGGTGTTCCTCACCGAGCTTGGCCACGGATTCGGGACGACGCGGTTCGGGCTGGAACAGGCGCTGGCGGTCCACAAGAAGACGCCACTCTCGACGCATCTGGAGATCGAGACTTACACGTGGGATGTGCTCCCCGATCACCTCAAGACCGGCGACATCGTCGAGTACGTGACGCGCGAGATTGATTGGGTCAAGGGACAGTTGGTCTAGTCGATTCCGGCAGCCAGCTCCTGTAATCGTTTTTCGACATACGTCCGGCGCGCGGTCGCACTTTCTTCCTTGCGGCCGAGCGCCGCGTAGACGTCCGCCAGCCGGCGGTACGTTTCCGGCCCGCCGTTCGTCGTCGTCGCATTCCGCAGCAGGCCGGCGGCATCGTCGAGCCGGCCTGCTTTGATCAGTGCGTCAGCCAGCCGCAGGGGACTGACTCTGTCGCGCCGAACTGCGATCGCCTGCTTGAAGACGTCGATCGCCGCCTCGTATTCATCCTTCGACATGAGCAGTTCGGCCTGCATCGTCAGCATCGCCACCGTACGCAGGCTCCGCTGTTCCTCGACCTCCTGCGCCTGACGACGGACCGAGTCTTCGAGGCGCTGCTGGCCTTCAGCCGTCCGGCCCGCGCGGATCAGCGCTTCACCAAGCGCGTGCAGTGCCTGGCTGTTGCTGGAATCGAGCGTCAGCGCCCGCTCCAGCGCCGCAACGGCCTGAGCCGTGCGGCCTGCCGACAGGTGCAGCCGGCCAAGTGACGTCAGCGTCTCGGTGTCGAGCGGATCGAGTAGCAGCGATATGACGAGCTCCGCGTACCCGGGCTGTTCGCGTCCTTGTTCGACATATGCCTGGCCGAGCGCCTTATGTGCTGCTGCGTTGTTCGGCGTGAGCGCGATGCGCTGTTCGAGCAATGCCACGCCGCGGTCATAGTCCAGGTGCGATTGGGCGAGCCTTGCGAGCTGGCCGTACAGCTCGCCTTTGCCGGCGAACAGAACGAGCCGATCGGTGATGGTCAGCAGCGCGAGGTCTGATTCGTCGGTCCGCTGGCGTCTCGCCGACGTCAGGGACAAGCGCCAGTGAAGCGCCCCGGAGTCGGGGAGCGCGGCGATGCCCGCCTGCAGCGCGTCGATCGCCTGTGCGAGCTCGCCGGAGTCCTCGAGCGTCCGTGCGAGTGCGATCCAGCCTCGCTCGTCCCGCGGGTTCAGGCGCACCGCGTCGCGAAGCTGCTGCACGCCTTTCGTGACGTTGCCGCTGATCGCGTATGCGACGCCAAGGATCCGGTGCGCCTCTGATGACTCGCCGGCGAGTGCCACCGCGGCCTCGAGGCGCTCGACGGCGGCATCCACCATGCCCTGCCGCAACGCAGCGATCCCCTGGGACATTGGCTCCGAGCGGGAGGCGGTGTCCGTAACCAGAGGATCGGCCGTGACTGCGGCGCGGAGCGCTGTCAGGCCCTCTTGATACTGTCCTCTCTGCAGCAGCGAGAATCCCTGGGCGTACGCCGGGGAGATAAAGGCGATCGCGCCGCCCGCGTCGTCGTTAATGGCCTGTATTGTCCTGAAGGGCGAGTCGGCCCCCGCCCGCTGGCGTCGTATCAGCTCGCCTTCGATCCGACCGAGCGTGGCAACCGCCTGAGTGATCTGGGCCGCCGTCACTGCTGGCGCGCGGTTGACGATCAGGCGGTAGGCGTTCTGCGGATCGTTCGGCTCGCGAAGCCATGCCGTGCGATAGGCGGCGGCGGCCTCCGCCGGCCGCGCGGTGCCCTGATAGATCACGGCTTTATAGCGGTGAAACGCGGCCCGTGTGGAATCGATGGCGATGTCCGCGTCGAACTCGCGCAGCGCATCAGCGAAGCGGCCGCGCTCCAGATAGAGCGACGCCAGGATCGTGTGGACCTGCAGGGCCGTTTGCGGATCGGCGGCCTTCAAGCGAGGCCGCAGCTGACTCTCTGCATCGCGGATTTCGCCGTCCCACGCCGCCAGCGCTGCCGCCATCTCGTCGAGCTGCGCCGTAAGCTGCGGACCTTCGTCCCCATACGGGCCACGCAGCGCCTGGTGAAACTGCACGAAGGACTTCAGGAACCTGTCTCGTTGCGCAGATGCCGAGGAAGGAACGGCGAGGGCCGCGAGCAGCAGCAGCGAGACGAGGCGCGGGAGGTTCAACGACGCACCAATGGCGCCCGATTGACCAGTCCCTTCCCCTGACGAATCGTGACGATCTGATTGGCCGCCACAGCCGGGATGACCTCCATCGAACCGTCGGGCCATCGAACCTCCAGACGTTCCGCCACGGTCGCAGAGCCGATCCCGAAGTGTGCGCGCAGGTCGTTCTGCGCGAGGTAGCTCGATCCGGACTGTACCTCGCGCACCTGCCGGCGCTGGCCGGTCGTGAGGGTGAGCTTCGTGCCGATGCCGCTCCGGTTGCTCTTTGTGCCGATCACCTGCACGAGGATGGCATTGGCGGCGTTGCCGCCGTCGTTCTGCAGGAGGTTGACGCGTTCGCCGTTGTTGGTCACCAGCAAGTCGAGATCGCCGTCGTTGTCCACGTCGCCGGCTGCGAGCGCGCGGCCGACGCCTTCGACGGCAAACCCGGGCCCGGCGGTCCTGGTGACGTCGACGAAATGCTCACCGGTGTCGTTGCGCAGCAGCAGCTTGCGCTGCGCCAGCTTGCCGCCCGCCCGGACCTTTGCCACGTTGGCCATCACGTTCCCGTTGACGATCGAGACGTCGAGCCGGCCGTCGTTGTCGTAGTCGAAGAGGACGACGCCGAAGCCCACATACGGCCGCGTCGCCGGTCCGATGCCGCTGCGGATCGTGGCGTCCGAGAACAGCTGTCCGCCCTGATTCAGAAACAGGCTGTGCATCTCGGTTTCGTGATTCGTCACAATCAGGCCGGGGCGCCCGGTGCCGGCGAAGTCGCCGAAGGCGGTTCCCATGCCAGCGCGCGCCTTGCCGTCTGAGGCGACGGCGACTCCGGCCAGGCCTGCGATCTCGGTGAACGTTCCGTTCTTGTTGTTGTGGAAGAGAAAGTTCGGTGTGCTGTCGTTGGCGACAAAGACATCGGGCCAGCCGTCGTCGTCAATGTCGCTGACGGACACTCCCAGACCGTTGCCGCGAAACGCCGCGATGCCTGCCGGCGTGCTGACGTCTTCAAAGGTGCCCTTGCCCGTGTTCCGGTACAGCACGCTCGGCAACGGCGGATAAATGAGCGGATGGCAATAGTCGCGGACGGCCGGAGGGCCCGCAAACCCGCAGAACTCATTGCGAATCCCTCTCTGATCGACCCGCTCATTCTTGTCGCGCGACAGGTCAACGTAATTCGTGACGAACAGATCGAGATCGCCGTCGCGATCGACGTCGACGAAGGCGCAGCTCGTGCTCCACAGCGTGGAGTCGGCGCCGCCGGCCCTGGGGACTTCCTCGAACCGCCCGTTGCCGGCATTGCGGTACAGGGTATTCGCGCCGACGTTGGTGATGTAGATGTCGATCAGGCCATCGTTGTCGACGTCCCCGGCGCACGCGCCCATGCCGTAGCCGCTGTGGCGGATGTTCGAGGCGGCTGTCACGTCTTCGAACGTGCCGTTCTTCCGGTTTCGGAAGAGGCGATGGCGTGCCCGTTTGGCCACGGCGGGATCGGCGTACGACCCGCCGTCCACGAGAAACACGTCGAGCCATCCGTCGTTGTCGAAGTCGAGAAAGAGGCCACCCGACCCGATGATCTCGGGGAAGAACTTCTCGTCGCTCGCGCCGCTGATGTGGGTGAAGTCCAACCCCGCCTGGCTGGCGACGTCGCGGAAGGTCGGCAATGCAGATGCCCGCGCCGGAGTCCGGGCCTGCTGTGGCGGAGCGGCGCCGAGGCCACCGACCGTCAGAATGACGACCGCGATACCCGCTGCGATCGTCCGTCCCATCAGGAGATCCACGACCGGCCGGATACTAGCATGGGCAAGGAGCTGAGCCGCTGCCTCGCGTAAGCTTATAGATAGCCGTATTGTGCAGAGCGGAAAGGACTTTTAAATGAACAGGCGCGTGGGGCTGATTGTTGCGGCGATCCTTGCCGCAACCATGGCACCAGTGCGGTCGCAGGCTCCTCAAACTGCGACACCTCCTCAGGGCGCCATCCTGTTCCGCATCATCGTGGTGGACTCTCCTGATGTGGCGCAGCGTGTGCTCGATCAGCTTGCCGCCGGTGAAAACTTCCCCGCGCTGGCGCAGAAGATTTCCATCGATGCCACGGGCAGAAACGGCGGGCTGGTGGGTCCGGTCTCAATCGCGGACCTGCGCGGCGAGCTCCGCACGGCGCTCGAAGGGTTGCGCGCCGGCGAGCTGAGCGGAGTCGTGCGTCTGCCTACGGGCTTCGCAATTCTCAAGCTGGTGCCGGCGGCAGAGGCTGCCGTCGTGCCGGGCTCCACAAATGACTCCGGAGTCATGGGCAGTGGCTTTACGAACGCGCTCGCGGGCAGCGGCGGCGTGAAGTACGTGTTCGACATCTCGGGCTACATCGAGACGGTGCTGAGCCTCCGCCAGGTGCGCAACCGTCCGGATGCCGATGAGAACATGCCGACGCTCTGTGAGATGCGCAAGCAGATTTTCGCGTCTGCGCAGGGACTCGTGGTGAAGACGCTGGCGACGGCCGGCAAGCCTGGAGGTGCAGAGCCGCTCGACGTGGCGGTCACCTATTTCCTCAAAGGACAGTTGCATTCCTACGAAGGCAAGATGGGGCCGGCGATCGAGGCATTTGAGCAGGGGCGCAGGATTGCCGTGTCGGACGCTCCCGATCTGCTTCCACAGATGAACCAGGCGCTTGGCGTCGCCTACCTGCACAAGGCGCAGATTGAAAACGACATCTTTCACGCACCCGGCGAACGGTGTCTGCTGTCCGAGCACATGAACGGCGGACTGGCCGGCAATGCCGACGTGGCGAAGGCGATCGACTACTTCACGACCTATCTGAAGGGAAACCCTGACGACCTCGAGGTGCGCTGGCTGCTGAACGTCGCGCACATGTTTGCCGGCACCTATCCCGGCAAGGTTCCGAAGGCGCAGCTGATTCCGCCAGATGCGTTCAAGTCCACGGAAGATGTCGGCCGGTTCGTCGACGTTGCGGCGCAGTCCGGGCTCGCGTCGTTCGCGGCCTCGGGTGGCGTCATCGTGGACGACTTCGACAACGACGGCCGCCTCGACGTCGTGACGTCGAGTATCGAGAGTTGTGAGCCGCTGCGGCTGTTCAAGCGTGGGACTGACGGGCGGTTCGTGGAGCAGGCGGCGAAGGCAGGTCTGAACACCCAGCTCGGCGGGCTGAACATGGTGCAGACCGACTACAACAACGACGGCAATCTCGACATCCTCGTCCTGCGCGGCGCGTGGGAAACGCCGCAGCGCAAATCGCTCCTTCGCAACAACGGCGATGGGACGTTCACCGACGTGACGGCGGCCAGCGGCCTGATGAAGGTCACTGGCACGCAGGCAGCGGTCTGGGTGGACATCGACAACGACGGCCGTCTCGATCTGTTCGTCGGAAACGAGAGCAGCCCGGCGCAGCTGTTCCGCAACAAACCCGATGGGACGTTTGAGGACATCGCTGAGAAGGCGGGGGTCAACAAGAGCGCGTTCAGCAAGGGCGTCAGTGCCGCCGACTACGACAACGACGGATGGCAGGATCTCTACGTCTCGAACCTGGGCGGGACGAACTTTCTGTATCACAACAACCGCAACGGAACCTTCACGGAACTGGGAGCCGGCTCTGGCGTTCCCGGTCCGGGACAGGGTTTCCCGACCTGGTTTTTCGACTACGACAACGATGGCCTTCCGGATCTCTTCGTCGGGTCGTTCGTGACGTCCGTTGACGAAGTCGCGCGCGCCTATCTCAAGCTGCCGCGCAACGGCAACACGCTGAAGCTGTACCGCAACCTCGGTGACGGGAGTTTCCAGGACGTCACGCGGCAGGTTGGTCTCGATCGCGTGTTGATGGTGATGGGCGCCAACTTCGGCGATATCGACAACGACGGATTCCTCGATCTCTATCTGGGTACCGGCAACCCGTCCTACGGCTCGCTCGTCCCGAGCATGTTGTTCCGTAACAAGGAAGGGAAGTCGTTCGTCGACGTGACGAGCTCGTCAGGGACCGGTGAACTGCACAAGGGCCACGG
>DASROF010000206.1:0-13132 GCA_035647075.1 Vicinamibacterales bacterium
CTGGTTGAAGCCAGCGATCGAGTGACCGGCGACCTCGAACAGCGTGGGGCAGCCATGCAGGAGGCCCGCTTCGTGGTAGATGCGTTGGCCAAGGGACGGACATTTCCGCATCGGCTCATGGACTTTAACAACGACGCTGGCACCGGATACAGGGGAGTCCAAGACGCCCTTCTGCTCGTTGAACAACGTGTCCAACAGCGAGTCGCAGTTGGGAAGTAATGTCCTGAGACCTCTATCAGTGCGGTGACGGCAACGTGGTCCTAAATCCTGGGTCCCGAAAGAGGCATGTGGGTTCGATTCCCACCCTCGGCACCACGATCAGTTGGTAGTTGGTAGTTGGTAGTTGGGTCGGATCGTGTCCGCAGCGAGGCGCTGGGTGGCGCGCGGTGGGTCGCCGATCGTGCGGCGATACGCGGCGACGAGCTCTCGATCTCGGGATGGATCATCCGGCTCCCCGAGGACCGCGGCGACATCCAACCGTGCCTGAATGGCAGGCCGTTCGAGCGGTTCGCATCCGGCGAACCGCGGCCGGACCTCTCGTCGGCAACGTTTGTAGATCTGCCGCTTCACCCGCCCTCGTCGCTGAAGGAAGCGGGGTTCGATCTGATCGTGGGCGTTTCGATCTTCACGCACCTCACCGAGACGGTGCAGCTCGAATGGCTGGGCGAACTCCAGCGCCTGAGCGCCAGCCGGACATCGCATGAATCGTCGGCCCGTGGATCGACATCAGAAGCAGCGCGCCCCTGTCGCGTACATTCGGAAGGTGTGGGGGCAGTTGTTTGAGATCGTCGAGATCCTGCCGGCGTGTATCGGCAACATGCAGGATCTGGTCGTCATGCGCCGCCGCTGATGGGGTCAGGCTGCCCCTTCAGTGATCCGCTCGGAACGGGAGCGATTCGCGCAAGCGTCTTCAGAGCGGACCTGGCCTTCGCCGTGCGCAGAGCCTTCCAGTCGCCGTCGGCGCGCCGGTACCGAAGGTCGGTCAGGTAGGCGTACTCCGGCGAGAGCAGCCGATGCTGTTCGGCCTTGGTTTTCGTCCACGATCGGGCGAACGCCTCAAACGTCGGCGCTTCTCCGCGGGTCCAGAAGTCCATCGCAACCACCCGCGCAACGGCGCCGTCCCGGAACCGGCCGCCGGTCAAGTCGCGGAGCAGCCGCATGACACCTCCGAACTCCTTCGCGTACCACCGGTAGTAGAGGCGGTCGCGGGGTGCAAGCCGCGCTGGGGGATTCTCGTCGCGAACGATCCTGGCCGGGATGCAGGTGGGCTGGCCTGCCCGGCCTGTCGTGAGGTAGCGGCGCACGCGGCCCAACACGATCGGCTTGCGATCGGTGTCCTTCGTCGCCTTCACCGTTCCGTTCGGGTACTCGGCGACGACCCTGTACGGAATCCCGTGCTTCGAGCAGAAGTCGCGGATCTCCTCGAGGTTCAGATAGTTCAGATCTTCAAGGAGCCGGGCTCGCTCGCTCTTAGTGAGCTGCGACAGCAGGTTCGACATTCAACAGTTCGAATTCTCCTCCCGAATCCTACCGACACCACTGTGCAGAAAATAGTTGCCCGAAGCCACGTTCGTCGAACGTAACTCAGCGCTACACTTGTCTCGCTCGCCGCACCGGTCCGGTTCGCGCGCAGTCTCGTTGCTTGCATCAAGTGGGTTAGCCTGCTGAGGCACGAATATGTTGGGTTGGCTTCGGACTACCGTTGACTGGATTTTCGGCCGCCCCTCCTCTCTCATCCAACTCTCTCTTCAAGCAACGAACACATACGGAGCGTCGAGCAATCGATGGGAGGGACCGGATCCACCGCAACGTCCATATGATCCCGACAGCCCCGTCAGGTCGCCTCGGCGGTACGGTCCAACAGGGCGCAGTGCTTCGGTTGCGGTGGCGGAACCTGTGGATGACGAGAGCCTGGTGGTAGTTGGAGGACCGCACAGCATCAGCGGAAAATCGACTGAACCGGCGCATCACCAGATGGAGCCGACGCACCTAGCGCCATCTTGTTCGATCACATCAGTGATCCATGTCACTGAAACAGGATTGTGATCGGCTGAAACAGGTTCGTCCGGCGAAACCAGGATCTCAAGTGCCTGAAACACGCGAGGCAACTGCTGAAACACTTAAGGACGCCAGAGCGTTTGTCCTTCATGTCATAGCGGCGACGCTTTCCGCCATGGCCGGAGTGGCTGTGGCGCTCGCACTCGGTTTGGCCGGTCAGGTCGTCTTTTTCGTTCCGGTATTTATTGTTGCTGCCCTGACGGGTGCGTTCGTTCGCGGTCGCCTGCCGGTCCCAGGAATCGATTGGCTCTGGCTACCAGCCGCGATCTGGTTCGCGGGTTGGGCTGTGGCAAGCGTCCCGGAGGGGATCGAGCACTTCAAGAGGGTCTTCATAGGCACTGGCTACTGCGGAGACTTTTCTTGCGCTGGTCAATGGTTCGTTACGAGTCCACTCGTGGGAAGCCTTTCGTACGTGATGGCGGCGCGGGCCAAGCGGTCGTCCTGGCAGTGACGACGGCACACTCTCGTTCGATGAGCTCTATAACGATTTCGAGGTTCGTCTGGATCGTGCGAATTCGCCAGTCCTGACGATTTCTTACGGCGAGTCGTGAAGGTGAAGAAGCGATGAAGTCGGGGGGGGAACGGTATGCGACTGCTCGTCGGGATCGTTCTGGGGATTTGTGCCTCGGTGGTTGCGTCACCAGCTATGGCCGCCGACGGCATACCGGTCATACAGCAGAATGCGATTGTTCAGGCGCATTGCGCGGTCTGCCACAACAACCGCACGCTGAACGGAGGACTATCTCTTCAGGACTTCGACGCGGCGTCTGTCGCGCCGAGTCTGGCGGCGATAATGTTGTCCAAGCTGACGTCCGGTCTGCCACTCGACACCGTTTCCAAGGCTTCCTCAGATGACGCGGCGGGTGCTCAACTGTCGAAGCGTTTGTCCGGCGGGGCGATCATGGCAGCGGGCATCGCTCCACCAGACATTGCCACGACACGTGCGCTCGGCGCGGCCCTTGCCAAACGGGCGGCGCATGCCACTTCATGGCAGGTGACCCGGTCCGAAGATTCCGCCAAGTCAAGCCAGACGACGGCCAGCGTCCTGCGCGAGGTCATGCGAGAGCGGGACACGGTCGAGTCCTACCGTCTTGTGCTCACATGTGACGCGTCGTCGAAGCGGGGCCAGATGCAGCTCGCGTGGTCGCCGGTGCCGACTGTTGGAACGTTCTCGATCGCAGTCGACGACACAGTTCGAGGGCCGTACACGGTCGAAGGCACAGAAGCGATGGGAAATGGCGTCGGCTCAGGCAAGGGGCTCGCGGCATTCCGGTTTCCGGCGCCCACATTGCCAGCGCGCAGGCTCCTGATTCGCAATTTGTTTCCGAACGAGACAGTGGAGTTTTCGTTCAACGACCTCCCGTTAGCGGCAAGGCGAGCACTTTCCCTCTGCTTGAACGGCCAGTGAACGGGAGCGATTCGCGCCAGCGTCTTCAGAGCGGACCAGGCCTTCGCCGTACGCAACGCCTTCCAGTCGCGTTCGCCTTTCCGTTCGGGCACTCAGCCACGATCCGGTACGGGATCCCGCGCTCCGAGCAGAAGCCGCGAATCTCCGCGCGGTTCATGTAGTTCAGCTCTTCAAGGAGCCGGGCTTGGTCTCACTTCAACCCCGTCGCGGGCGACGATCCGCCCAGTCGTGTAGTCAAGGCGAATCTGGTCCCCCGCCGGAAAGGTAAGGACGAAATGCTTTAAGGAAGAATCGGGTTCGAACGCGAACCGTGTCCCCTCGGCCCAGTAGATGCCAGCCGACGACACCATCACCCGTCCGGCCCATTGCTTCTCAGGCACGATGTCGTCAAAGGCAAAGTCGGCAACAACCCGACCATCAGCCCCGTAGAGCATCAGCGCGTGTTTCCGCTTCCCACTGCAGGCACTGTCGATTGTTGCGACCGTGCGGAGGTCAGCCGAGAACAGCACCAGGTTGGGAATGTTAGGGAGAGTGCGTTCCCAGACCGTTTGCTCCTGCCCCTTAGGACTCAGGCGAAATAGCGAGCCAATGGGGGGCTCTTCCCCGGCAGGCTTCGTCAGTCTGAAGCCATACGCTCCACCGGCCGCCCACAGGCGCACCCCGCCCAATGCCGGGTCGTAAGAGATGCACCGCGCCTCCGCCATGTAAGGAACCGACATGCACGCGATGAGAACGGCCGCAACGGTCGCGTGTCTCAGACCGACGTGTTGAGTCGCCATCATGGACTCCCGTGGGGATCAAGCCCGTAACGAATGTGAGTTGCTATCGAGCAGTTCGTCCGAAGGCCGTCAGCTTGAGCTGTACTTCGGACGACGTTCCATGATGATTGAAGTCGTAGGACGTGATGCCGATCCCCGGAGCAAAGCCGATGAACTCGCTGGAGGAAGGGGATCGAAACGACATCGTGTACTCGGGACCGTTCCAGCCCGGTTGCATCCCGGGAATTGATTTGATGGAAGGCTCGCGCTCTTCGTCGACCCACCAGCAGTACAGATCATCAGTCCGCGTCAGCATTTCAGTGTCACAAAAGCGCTTGCCGAGGGAGACTGGCGCCTCGAGGAACAACTCGCTTTCCCGGACGAGGCCGATCAGCAGATCCTTCGGGTCCTTGAGCCTGTTCAGCGCCGCCTGAACGCGATCGCCTTCGAGCAGGTAATACTTCTGGAGGTTTACGCTCACGAGGAGCGATGTGCGTGGTTCGCGTTTCTGATCGAAGAACACCAGATCGCGCGGATGGCCCTTCAACACCGCTACGGTCGTCCAATCCCGCGTGATCACCTCGACGATTTCCATCCTCCAGGTTATCGGGCGCCGCTGAACGGCCGATGTCCCCGGTTCAGTCCAGACAACGTTTCCCTCGTAGTTCCAGTACATGCCTGGTTCGAATGGGAACTCGTGGCGTTCGGCAACCTGACTCTGACCCAGGAACCCAAGCGCCAGCGACAGAAGCCATGGCGTCATTGCAGTCACAGGTAGAGCATACCGGCACGGCTACCGCCCGAGCGCCGTTCCGAGCGACATCGCCCGCTGCACCAGCGAGATGAACTCGGCGCGATAGCCACTGCGGTCCTGACCGCGGCTGCCAGTCGCCGTATCGAGGACCCACGGCAGCGTCACGTCGCCGCGGTACTGGGAGTTCTTCAGGACCATCCCGAACGCAGCGACCGAGGCGGCGAACCGGAAGTCGGGGCTCGCGTCTGCGAACGAGCGGCGACGGTCCGGCAGCGGGACGTCCATGCGAGTGCTCTCGGACGCGTCAGGCAGCTTGTATCGGACGCGCAGCACGAGCAGGTCGTTGCTGTTCGACGCTGGCACCGGTGTCGCGCGCGGCGGTGCCGGCTGGAACACCGACGGATCGATCGAGGGGCCGGGAACACTGCCGCCGCGCGGCACGATCTCGAAGAGCGCGGTCACCGCGTGGCCGGCGCCCATCTCGCCCGCATCCTTCAGGTCGTTATTGAAGTCCTCCGGACGCAGCGCGCGGTTCTCATAACCGATCAACCGGTAGGCTTCCACTTTGGCGGGGTTGAAGTCCACCTGGATCTTGACGTCCTTCGCCACGGTGACGAGCGTGCTGCTCATCTCCTCGACCAGCACCTTCCTGGCCTCGTTCAATGTGTCGATGTACGCGTAATGGCCGTTCCCCATATCCGCCAGCCGCTCCATCGTCGAGTCCTTCAGATTGCCCATGCCGAACCCGAGCACGCTCAGGAAAACGCCGCTCTTCGCGCGGTCCTCGATCAGCCTGGTGAGCTCGCCCTGGCTCGTGATGCCGACGTTGAAGTCGCCGTCGGTGACGAGAATGACGCGATTGACCCCGCCACGGATGAAGTTGTTCGCAGCCTGCTGATAAGCGAGCTGGATTCCAGCGCCACCGTTAGTCGATCCGCCGGCCTGGAGGTTGTCGATCGCCTGCGAGATCACCTGCTTGCGCTCACCGCTCGTCGTCGGCAGTACCAGTCCGCTGGTGCCCGCGTAGACGACGATGGAGACCATGTCGTTTTCGCCGAGCTGTTCGACGAGCATTTTCAGCCCGCTCTTCACCAGCGGCAGCTTCTGCGGCATGTTCATCGATCCGGACACGTCGATCAGGAACACCAGATTGCTGGGCGGCCGCTGTTTCGCGTCGATGTCGCGGGCCTTGATGCCGATGCGCACGAGGCGATGCGCTGAATTCCAGGGCGCATCCGCGACTTCCATGCTGGCGCCAATCGGATGGACTCCCGATGGGCGCGCGTAGTCGTAGGTGAAGTAGTTGACGAGCTCTTCGATCCGAACCGCGTCGGCCGGCGGGAGCTGGTTCATATTCAGGAATCGCCGGACGTTCGAGTAGGACGCAGTATCGACGTCGATCGAGAACGTTGCCAGAGGTTCCTGGCTCACACGCACGAACGTGTTCTCGGCCACGCGTGCGTAGGACTCGGTTCCGATCGGCGGCCGCGGGAAGAACACCGCACCGTCGGAAGGAAAAGCGGGGCGGACTGCCGAGGGCGGCGGTGCAGCCACGGCTGGCGCGTCAGCCAAGCCAGCGACGACGCCCCCGGCCATACCCGCGGGGACGTTTACCCTTCCTTGGTTAGCGGCGGACCCACCGCGGCCTCCGCCGCGTCCCCCTCCGCCCTGCGCACCGTTCTGTCCCTGCTGTCCCTGAACGATTTGTTGCCTCGCATTTTGTACGTCGACGGCGGGAGTCTCGCCAGTCACGACAACGGTTTCTGCCAGAGCCCCGACGGACATCGTGAAGTCCCGTTGCGCCGTGCCGGGCGCGGCCTGGACGTCCGCCGACGCTGCTCGAAATCCTGAAAGCGTCGCCGTGAGGCGATACGGTTCTCCCGGCTGAACGTTGTCGAACCTGTACTGGCCCACTGTGTCGGTCACCGTACTTCTCGCCACGCCGCTCGCCGAATTCACCGCTGTGACCGTCACGCCCGGCATCACGCCGCCGCTCGCATCGCGAATCGATCCTGTCAGCGTGGTCGCCGCGCCGCCGGGATTCACAGTTGTCGACGGCTCGACCAGGAACGTCGGTGCCGCCGCGACAGCGGGCGGATTCGCAGGCGTCGCGGATCGCGGCGGCGTCGAGGATGAAGGCAGCGGCGTCGATACCGCGATCTCCGTTGCGGGCGGCACCGGTGCGACAGTCGGACGCGAAGGCGTCGGTGCGGTGACGCTGTGCGCTGGAGCGATATCCCCGTCCGGTCGAACGGCCGGTCGGCGCGATTGCGGCTGCATTTGCACGACCGAGGCGACGATGACCGCTGCGGCAGCCGCGCCCAGGCCCAAAGCCCAGGGCCGGGGTACCTCGGCAAACCAACGCGCGCGGCCTGCATCCGCTGCAACGCGCACAGCCGATCGTTGCGCTGCAGTGAGCAGGTCCGCTGATTCAGATGACAGGGCCTCATCGATGCGGGACGCCGCGACCTTCAGCTCGTTGACGAGCGCGCGCGCCTCTGCGGACGCCTCCAGCAGGCGCTCGACGGAGGCGCGGTCAGCTTCGTCGAGCTCGCCCAGTACGTAAGCGGTCCACTTCGGATCGTTCGGGTTGATTCGTGGAGTACTCATGACCAGCTCCTGTCGTTTCCGCACTCAGGTGGCTGCGGATCGCGCGCACCGCGGTATGAAGAAGGAATCCAACGTTGCTGACGGAGAGCGCGGTGATCTCGCTGATTTCCTTGTAACTGAGGTCGCACTGGAACTTGAGGTAGACCACTTCGCGCTGCTTGGCCGGGAGCTTCTCCAGGGTGTCGTGAATCCTGGCGAGTGCCTGCTGCGCGTCGTGTCGTTCGTCGAGGTCGCAGGCGACCGGGAATTGCTCGTCGTCCATGGGTGCCATGCGAGCCGCCTTCTTCCGCGCATCCAGCGCAAGGTTCCGGCACACCGTGAACAGCCACGGCGCGAGATGGCCGTCGAGCTTCGCCGGATCTTCCCGGCACAGACGCAGAAAGGTCTCCTGCACGACGTCCCGCGCCGACTCCAGGTCGCCGAGGAGCCACTTCGCGTAGCGGATCAGCGGCCGCTCGTGGAGCTCCAGCGCATCGGTCACCCAGGTGGATTTCGGTGTCCGGCTCATTCGGTCTCTATGGACGATAACGAAACGGCGGCACATTTATTAGAACCGAGCGAAGTAGGCCACCTTCGCGGGCGCGGTGTCTAATAGGCGATCCGTGAACTTCTCCCAGTTCGTGCAGCTCATCGCCATCGGTCTGCAGGCGCGCATCCCGATGCATATGACGGGCTTTCCAGGTGTCGGCAAGACCGAGTTCACCAAGAGCCTGGAGCTCGGATTTGCTCGTGCGGGCGTGAAGTGCAAGGTCTTTATCCTGGTCGGATCCATTCGCGAGCCGCAGGATTTCGGTGGTTTTCCCGTCTCGACTCCCGATGGCGTTCGACTGCTGCCGATGGCGTGGGCGCGCGACGCAAAGGCGCTGGCCGAGGACGGTCACATGGTCGTGATCTTCCTCGACGAGCTCACGACGGTTCCGCCCACGACGCAGGCGGCGATGTTGCGACTGCTCAGCGAAAACGTGTGCGGCGAGCTGCAGTTGCCGGACTACGAACCCGGGAAGGGTGGAGTCGTGTACCTCTGCGCGAGCAATGCCGTCGAATGGGCCGCCGGCGGTCAGGAGATTCAGCCGCCAATGGCGAACCGGCTGTGGCATGGCGAGTTCCCCATGGACCACGAAACCTGGTGCGAGCTGATGGTCAGCGACTTCCCGGCGCCAAGCGATCTGCCGGTGTTGCCGACTGACTACTTACGGACGCACCATCATCGCCAGCGCGCCGTCATTGCGGGATACGTGAAGGCGGCGGGACGCGATGCCTGGCTCGCGCCGCCGGATGACTCCGCCCGGCGCAGCGGTCCGTGGCCGTCTGGTCGAACGTGGTATCTCGCCTCGAGATTCCTCGCAGCGATTGAAGCCACATCACCAGGCAATCGCGTTCTCCAGCATGCGGCGCTGGCGGGTCTCGTCGGTGATCAGGCGCTCCCGTTTCTCGAGTATCGCGAGACGTTGAACCTGCCGGACCCGGAGGAGATCCTGAAGAATCCACGGAGTCTGGTGCTGCCCGATCGAACCGATCGCGCATACGCGGTCTGCTTCGCGCTCGTCGGCGCCGTTCTGAACAACAACACGCCAGCACGATGGCAGTCGGCGATGATCGCGCTCGGCGTGGCGAGCCGGACGAACGCCGACATTCCGACCGCCGCGGCGCGGACGCTCTGCGATAAACGGAACCGTCCGGAGGAGCTCACCAGACTGCCGGACGAGTGCCGGCCGTTCTACGAGTTGCTGCGGCTGGCAAACCTCGTCCCAGGATAGTGATGTGCTGAGCCGCCTCGCCGAACTGATTCGCGGCATGGAGAGGCGCGGCGACGGGTACTCGCGCGGGCTGCAGGCCGCGCGCGTGCGGGCGGCGTATCAGCGGGCCTACTTCGCGCCAGCGCTGTTCAACCTGATTCCGGTCAGGACCGAGCTCATTGCCAGCATGGCGGTCGATGCCCACTGGAGGCTCTACTACAACGACGCGTGGCTGGCCGCGCATACTGTCGAAGAGAACGCCGCGGTCCTGATCCACGAAGTCAGCCATCTGCTGCGACAGCATGACGCACGGAAGCACGCGGCGGCCGTGACGAACACCACGCTCTGGAACACCGCCACGGATTGCGAAATCAACGACGACCTGACGGCCGAAGGGCTACCGCTGCCGGACGATCCACCGCGACCCGAGACCTACGGGCTGAAGGCCGGAGAGAACGCCGAGACGTACTACCGGCTGCTGTCGAAGCCTGCTCAATCTGGGAGGGCGGGGGATGCTGTCACGGGAGAGGTCCGCCTGAAGGCGGACACTACGCTACCCGTATCGTCTCGCGACTGCGGGTCCGGCGCTCACGGCGAGCGACGACCGTGGGAACTCCCCGATGACGACGGAAGCCCCGGCTCGGTCGCGGGTGTAGACAACGTCAAAGCCGAGCTCGTGCGCCGCGATGTCGCACAACGGATCCTCGATCGAACCGGCGAGGCGGGTGACGTCCCTCTCGGCTGGCGCCTGTGGGCGCGCACTGTGCTGACGCCCAAAGTGGATTACATGGCGACGATCCGCCAGGCGGTACGCAAGGCACTCCGCGACAGTACGCTCGGCCGATATGACCGTACCTATCGACGACCGCATCGGCGGCAGGCCTGTTACGGCGAACTGATCATGCCGTCGTTCCACCAGCCGCGGCCCCGGCCCGGTTTCCTGATCGACACCTCCGCGTCCATGCAGGACACACAGCTGGCGCGTGCGGTTGCGGAGCTGGGAGGCCTGACCCGTCAGCTCGGTTACACGACAGAAGTGATCGTCGCCTGCTGCGACACCGTCGTGCATGACGTGAGAAAGGTCTTCAGCGCCGCGCAGTTGGAGCTATACGGTGGCGGCGGCACGGATCTGACCGCCGGCCTGAGCTGGTTCGTCGAGCGGAATGCCATCGACCTTCTCGTGATCGTCAGCGATTGCCAGACCGCCTGGCCGGACGACGTTCCGCCTTTTCCGGTCATCACGATCCGCGTCGGCGACGGATCGCCGCCGCCATGGGGCAGTCGCGGCGCGAACAGGGTGATCACCATCGAAGAACCGTCACCACAAGTAGAGCCGCAGTCTAAGGTTCTGCTCACCGCCTGGCGCCGGAGGTAAACGTGGCGGGCTGGTCGATGCCGGAAATGAGTCCCTGGAAACCGCCTTCGCTGACGTTTCCACCGAACTCGGCGCGCATGTGGATTCGATTCGCCGTCTGGCAGCTGCGGATGGGCACGTTCATTTGCGTCGCCCTGGCCTTCGGCACCCGGCTCATCGTCACAGCGCCCGATCGTCTCTACGTGGTCAGGGACTTTTCGAACTGTTACACGCCGCCAGTGCCATCTCCCTGTGAACGCATCGCGTATCAAGGCGGCGGTCTCAACGTCATATTCACAGCACTCATCGGTGCCTTGTTGCTTGGCGTCGGCATGTGGCTGCTGTGGGAGCTCTGGAGCGAGGTCGAGCCGAAGCCGATTACCGACGATTTTCTGCGGCTGCTCAACGACTCGTTCGGGCGCAATTGGCGCAATCCGTTCAGGTGGCCGTGGAAACGTGTGCTCTGGGCTTATGGATTCACCGTCGTCGGCGCGACAGTCTCGGCCGGCTTCGGGCTGATGATCTGGACGCTCGTGGCCTCCGCGACTGCCAGGCCACCCACCGTGCACATCGATACTTCCCAGAGTTTCAGAGTCGACCGGTGATGAGTTATTAGACGACTGGGTACGCTCAACTTGGCTTGACGCTCGAGATGCGCCAGGCGCCTGTCGAAGTGCTGGTGGTCGACTCGGTCGCGCTACCGGCTCCCGAATGACCCGTCACCATCGTCGTATCGAGTGATTCTTCGCCTGGACGCCAATGGTGCGCCTTCTGGTAATGGGTCAGGGCGTCACTGAGCTCCTTCAGCCTCTCCACCGCGCGCTCGAGACGGTCGAGAATGGGCGTCAGGTCATCGCGATTCTTCGCTCGGAGCAACTTGGTCGCGAACGCAATCGTCTGGATAGGCGTGTTCGCATAGTCGCTCAGCCGCAGGAACGTCCTCGCCAGTCTTTCGCTGGCCGCTGCCTCGGCCTGGACGCGCAACATGTCCCGTTCGATGGCGAGGCCGCGCAAGCGATAGACGAGGAGCACTCCGGCAAACAGGGCGTAGATCAAGATGAGCCACGGTTCGCCCACGGGGAACCCGCGCTGAATGTCCGGATCGAGGAAGTAGGACTTGCCGAGAGCGACCGCCGCGAAGCCGGCAATCGAAGCCAATCCGACACTCAATTCGGGCGCCAGCATCGCCACGGCCAGCGCGCCGAGCTTGTTCGCTTGAAACGGCGTCCACGCCATCCCTGTCGTCGCCCAGTAACCGCTGGTGACCCAGAGCGCTGCCAGGATGACGATGTTGTTCACCATGAAGACAGCCGAGCCGAGCCGGACCGTTGGTCGCTGCCGTCGGATCAGCAAAAACAGAGTGAGAGCGATTCCGACCCCCACCGACGTTGCGTACGGATAGACCGGCATTGACGGTATGGTGCGGGCGAGGAGGAAGTCAGCAGACATCCCCGTCGCGTTGAGAATCGCGGCGGCGAGTGCGCCTCGCCACGCATGCCTTGCCGCCAGGTCGAGCGAGGTCGTCACTGGTGCACTCCCTCGACCAGCGACCTGATGTTCTCGGGGTCGATCGGTTTGGAGAAGATCTCTGCATCGCCGATTCGCCTGGCGTCGACGACGAGTGGATGCGTGCTGGCGTGACCAGTCAGAAATACGATCCGCCCCCGATATCCCGTGTGGCGAAGCCACTTGTAGGCGTCGATCCCTGACGGTTGGCTGGGACCCAGGTTGATATCGAGAATTGCCGCCGTACACGCCAGTACCTCGTTGCCGAGAGCCACGAGCTCTTTGTAGCTGCCGACCCCCACGCACCGACGCTCGAGAACGATCGTGACTAGTTCGACGCAGCTCTCGCGCAGGTCATCGTCGTCCTCAACGAAGAGCACGAACTCGGTTGCCAACGCTGGTTCGGGGACGTCGTCGTAGAGGTGATCAGTCG
This sequence comes from Vicinamibacterales bacterium, assembly GCA_035647075.1. Classification (GTDB taxonomy): domain Bacteria; phylum Acidobacteriota; class Vicinamibacteria; order Vicinamibacterales; family UBA2999; genus Gp6-AA40. The sequence continues at coordinate 12,618 of DASROF010000206.1, forward strand.
TTGTCGGAGCTTGCACCGCCTCCACCCCATATTGAGAGGAGCAATCCATTGGCCAATCGATAGGACTCTTTCACGAGGACAGAGTAGCCGCCAGTCATGTTCAGGTGACCACATGCGGTGACCCGGGCATTCTCCGACCATGGCCGTTGACCTCGTCCGCCACGCGACCCCAGGTGTTAGCATCGGTCATGAACAGGACCGACTGGCAGGCACTGGTTGGCGGTGCGGGATGTGAAATGTGCGCGCCACGTCCAGCGTCGAGTGATGTTGCGGATCTCGTGACGGCGCTCTCCGTGTCTTCGCTCTATCTGCCCAAGAATCAGACCTATCGTGGGCAGTGTGCGCTGATCTTCGACCTGCGGCACGCTGCACGTCCCGACCAGCTGACGGCAGCGGAATGGGCCGCCTTCTGCGCTGATCTCTATATCGCTCAGAACGCGGTCGTGCGTGTGACGCGGCCGGACCACCTCAACGTGGAATCGCTCGGTAACGTCGTGCCGCATCTGCACTGGCAC
>DASROF010000207.1:0-3704 GCA_035647075.1 Vicinamibacterales bacterium
GATATAACCCCATGGAAGAGCCGAAAAGGCGCGTTCGCGGGTTTGCGGGTTTGGCGAGGTCTCCGGACGAACAGTTCCTAAGGCCGGCTCCGGCATCGGCTGAATGAATCGGGGTGTCGGACATCTTCACCCGTGACGAACGCACACGGCGACATGGCCCACCTCCCTAAGCCGGCGGAGCCGGAACCAATAAAGCTGGTGTAGCCTTCCCGGCTCGACGCGGGGGGGGTGGGCAGCATGACCCAGGCACTGACGGAGCGCTACGCCGATCGGATCGCCGGGGTGCTGTCATGTTACGACCGGCTGGTGATCACCGGGACGCTGCCGACGGTATGCTACGCCGAGGGGATGACGCGGTATCTCAACGCCAGAGGGATCCGCATCTTCGATTACCCGGAGTTCGCCAAGACGCTGCGCGAACGCGTGCGCGAGACAGCCGCCGCCCTGGCGGCGGAAGCCGGCGTTGAGATCGAGCATGTGGCGAAGTCGCATGTCCGCAAGGAGGACATTGTCGCGCGAGTACTGGCGCAACGGGGCGAAACGCCTGGCCTGGTGCATGTGATATCGGCAATGGAAGCCTGCGATGCCTACCAGCCCTGGCACGACAAGCAGACCCACAAGACCTTCATCCGGCCGGACAGCGGCAAGTGCCTGCACTACTATTTCTATTTCGTAGACGCCAGGTTCGGACTGATCTACCTGCGCGTCCCGACCTGGGCACCGTTCCGCCTGCAATTCTACTGCAACGGCCACAACTGGCTGGCGCGCAAGCTGGCCGCCCACGGCATCGGCTACACCATGGCCGACAACGCCTTCGTGCGGATCGAGGATTGGCCGCGTGCGCAGGCCCTGGCCGACAGCCTGGCGCCGGAGCAGTTGCATCGCGCATTGGATCGCTATGCCACGCTGTGTTGTCCGGTCGGCGAGGTATTCGGGCAGGACTACCACTGGAGCCTGATGCAGGTGGAATACGCCACCGACCTGGCGTTCCGCTCCACCGCCACGCTTGGTCCGCTGTATGAGCAACTGGTTCGCCAGTCGGTGCTGGACGTGAAGGCGGAGCACGTCGCCCGCTTCCTCGGACGACAGATCACGCCGCTGCTGGCGCAGGAGATCGGCTCGCAGTTCGCCACCCGCATCGAAGGCACCTGCATCAAGCACCGCTTCGGCAAGTGCTCGATCAAGATGTACGACAAGCACGGCATCGTGCTGCGCATCGAGACCACGACCAACGACGTCTCGTTCTTCAAGCACCACCGCAAGGTGGAACACCGCCAGGGGCCGCCTACGCGGGAAGTCGCGCCGGTGAAGAAGACCATCTACAGCCTGATCGACCTGCGTGAGATCCTGCTTGGCTGCAACCGCCGCTATCTGGCGCACCTGTCCGCACTGGACGACTTCTCTGCCGGGGTTCGTGCGCTCGACCGTCTGACCAGGCCGCGCGAGGTTGAGGGCCGAACGGTGAAGGGGCTCAACTTCTTCGCCCCGGACGAGCAGGCCCTGCTACACGCCATCCAGGACCCGAGGGGCAACATCGCCGGCTTCCGCCGCGGCGACCTGCTGGCCGATCTGACCAGGTTCTCGCCGACGCGACTGTCGCGGCAACTGCGCAGGCTGCTCGACATCGGGGTGATCAAGCGCGTCACCGGCACCTATCGCTATTACCTGACCAAGGCAGGCCGTGCCGCTACTGCCGCCGCGGCACGGCTGACCGGGGCCGCTATCGTTCCGGCATTGATTTGATGGGATTTTTGCTCAGGGTCCGATTCAACGCAGAAGGTGCAAAGAGTCCGGCGATAAGAGACTACGCTTTTCCCCAGACGCCGCTGTGGAAAAGTGGCCCCTGCGGGGCAGTCCTGCCACGTCAAGGCGTTGCCACTGGCCAATGTTGCCTCGGCACTCGGTATGCTTGTCTCCGATGGATATCAGTGTTCGACGCTACGCCGGGGGGAGCGGGTCATGTCAGATGGTCTGAGCGAGCTCTACCAGGAACTGCTGAGTGGCAGCTACGATTGCGTAGACCGCATCGTTCTGAACGCGTATTTCGGGATGGGGCATAGCCCGGGCGGTTTCCGCGTGTGGTGGCGGGCGCTCACCGGATCGGACGAGACGCTGGACAATGCCCATTTGATGCGGTTGGCCGGCCGGTTCAGTCGACGTGTTCGAGGCTACGCCAAAGCGCACGGCATTCCGGTCATCGATTGTGCGGCAGGGCAGCGCAAGCATGACGTCGCCGACGATTATTTGGCCAAGACGACGGTCACCGAAGGTTTGTTTCTGGTCCTGGCCGGTCGAGCCCAGGCACCGGTGTGGCACGTAGAGGCGAATTATCACCTTGAGCGGAAGACGCCTTACGTGAACCACTACTCGTTTCATATTCTCGACCGTGACTGGGGGCATGTCACCATCAAGATCAGCGGGCATCCGCCGTTCCCTGCCCAGGTGATCCTGAACGGCCATGAATACGTTGCCTGCCAGGCGCGCAAGGCGGGCATCAGGTTCACCAAGGAAGGCAACTGCTTTACCGCTATTGGCAACACATCTGGCTTCGCAAAGATCGCAGAGACCTTGTCCGAGCAACGGGCTGTAGGGCGATTGAGCGAGGTTTGTGAGCGGTGGATTTACCGCTGCTGCTTGTGCTTCGCGCTCGACTTTGAGGAGCAGAAACGCAGCGGGTTTCGCTATCACTTCTCCAACTACCAGATGGAGTACAGCCGAAACCTGATCTTCGCGGTTGGCGGACGGATGGAGCAGGTCTTCCAGTCCCTGATCGATCGCAGCCGGGCGCCGCTGGACCTGAAGACGATAAAGACCATCCTCGGCGACAAAGGCCGGCCGAAATACCGCCCACGAGACATGCGGGCGGCCGAATGGGAAGTCGCGGTCGAGAGACCTGTGTATGATCTGACGGTCTTCAAGCTGCATTGCGGCAAGTTGGCTTTGAAGATCTATTCCAAAGGCGAACGCGTACTTCGCATTGAAGCTGTCGCACACAATATCCGGGAGTTCCGCTGCGGGCGCTCGCTGGATAACTTCCCCGAAATCGTCCGCCGATTGAAGGGCATGCTCGAGCGATTCATGGAGGCTTTGAGTTGCATCGATCAGTGCTTCATCGGCGATGAGATGCTCGAGCGGCTTCCCTTGCCGTCGCGCGTCGGGAAATCAGTGGTCGGGGGTATTGATCTCAACAAGCCACGCCTGCGTCATGTCGCCCAGGCAGTCATCGCGTTGGCGGCCTCAACCGACGGCTTCACAGCCTCAACACTGGCTGATCAGGTTCGCGCGTTCGGCAATCAGGGTCCATCCGCCTACGGTCCTCGCCAAGCCGCCTACGATCTGAAGAAACTCCGCGGCAAACAAATCGTCCAGCGGATCGGCGCGACGCGTCGCTACGAGCCCATTTCGTCCGGTCTGCGGGCGATCACTGCCCTACTCGTGCTCCGAGAGAAAGCCATCAAACCGCTGCTCGCGGCCGCTCAGGACATCAGTCCCACCCGCGGAGCGCAAAACCCTCGGGTCATCGATCGCCACTACCATGACCTGCGGCTCGCCATGAAGGGCGTCTTTCACCAACTCGGGATCGCCGCCTGACCATCGACAAATTTTTTGTCGGGCTTCGCCCTTAAGCGCCTAATGAAGCGGCGATCATCCGCCTCGTAGGCGCGATCCTGCTTGAGCAAAACGATGAATGGGCCGTTCAGAGG